>JAAXGS010000004.1 GCA_012271225.1 Dehalococcoidia bacterium
CGCTCGCCTACGGACTCGACAAGAAGGGCGAAGAGATCATCGCTGTCTTTGACCTGGGCGGCGGAACGTTTGACATCTCCATTCTGGAGATCGGCGACGGCACCTTCCATGTCCGCTCGACGGCCGGGGATACACATCTGGGCGGCGATGACTTTGACAGCGCTATTGTGGACTGGATGATCGATGAGTTCAGGAAGCAGGAGGGCATAGACCTGCGCCAGGACCGCAGCGCCATGCAGCGCCTTCGGGAGGCCGGGGAGCGCGCCAAACAGGAACTCTCCACCGTGACGCAGACGGAGCTCAATCTGCCGTTCATCACTGCAGACGCGTCCGGCCCCAAGCATCTGTCCATGACCCTGACGCGCGGACTGCTTGAGACGCTGACCGCGCCGCTGGTGGAGCGTACGGCCGGCCCATGCCGGCAGGCCCTGGAGGACGCCGGACTCACGGCTGATCAGGTGAATGAGGTGATCCTGGTTGGCGGGCAGACACGCATGCCGGCCATTCAGGACAAGGTCAAGCAGATCTTCCGACAGGAACCGAACCGCTCCATCAATCCGGATGAGGCCGTCGCGGTTGGCGCGGCCATTCAGGGCGGCGTCCTCACCGGTGATGTGCAGGACCTGCTGCTGCTGGACGTCACCCCGCTGTCACTGGGGCTTGAGACGCTTGGCGGCGTCGCGACCACCATCATCCCGCGGAACACCACCATCCCCACGTCCAAGAGCCAGACGTTCTCGACGGCGGCGGATGGGCAGACCAGCGTGGAGATCCACGTCTTTCAGGGTGAGCGGCAGATGGCCGGCGACAACAAGTCGCTTGGACGGTTCATGCTTGACGGCATCCCCCCCGCGCCGCGCGGCGTTCCGCAGATTGAGGTCACCTTTGATACTGACGCCAACGGCATTCTCAACGTCATCGCCAGGGATCAGGCGACGAACCGTGAGCAGAAAATCGTCATTCAGGGCGGGAGCGGCCTCACCGATGACGAAATCGCGCAGATGACAAAGGACGCGGAGTCCCACGCCGCAGAGGACACGAAACGCCGCGAGGACGCGGAGGTACGCAACACGGCGGACTCCGCGGCCTACGCCGCGGAACGGCTTTTAGCGGAGCACGGCGACCGCGTGCCGGAGGACGTCAGATCGCGCGTGGAGGGCAAGGTGCAGGAGTTGCGGCAGGCGCTGGAGCAGAACGCCCCGGCTGAGCGTATCCGCACACTGACGACGGAACTCAGCGCAATCGTGCAGGAGATCGGCCAATCGATGTATGCGCAGCAGGGCGCGGACGCGGGCGGCGCAACCGGAACGAGTGACGGGGGCGCGCCCGATGATCCGGAGACGGTGGAGGGAGAGTACCGCGAGGTCAACTAGCGGGCTGGTGAATCAGCGTGGTCCCTGATCTTCATGTCGCCCATCCGGCGCTGAGCACGTTCCTAGGAAATCTGGGTGGCGTTGCTGTCAGCGCGACGGACCCCGTTGCCCTTATTCGACGCACCATCGATCCCTTTCGGCATCTCCTGATGGAGAATTTCCTGCCGGATGAAATGAGAGAGTCACCGGATGGCGAGGCCAAACGGCGGCTGATCTTTCGGTCGACGGATCAGTCACTGAGCCTGATTGTCTCCACGCTGCCCCCCCGCCACAAGACGCCCGTCCATAACCATGGAGCCGTGTGGGGCTTGGTGGGCATCTATCAGGGATCGGCGCGGGAGGTCTCCTATGTTCCAGTGCCGGAGCGCGGGGAGGATAGCAGCGTGTTGAGGCGCACAACGCGAAGGCGGTTGCGCCCCGGCGATGTCACGGGCATCCTGCCGCCGGACATGGATATCCACACAACGGAGGTCACGTCCAGCATGCCGGCCGTGGCCCTGATGCTCCTCGCGTCCGGCCCGGATGCCCCGCAGCGCTACGTCTATGATGCCCGCCGCCACACCAGGACGCCCGCGGAGGACCACTTCGACGAGGCGGAGAGCTACTGACGCTCTTCCCCCGGAGCGAGGGCGGGGACGTCCTGTCCCGCCCCCCGCGTGTCTGAGCGCGTCGGCGCGCGCCCAAAGCCCCGTTGATCCGGCGATGGCCGCCTGATGGCCAGCGTGAGCGGAGCCGCGAGAAGCGACAGAGCGGCGAACGCTACAAAGATCGGCCGATACGTGCCCAACCCCTCGAAGACGGCGCTGGCGATGAACGGGGAAAACGCGAACCCCGCCTCGCTCGTCATGGACAACATCCCCTGCAGCGCCCCAAATGAGTTCCGCCCGAACAGATAGCCCTGCAGCGTCATGCGCGTGACGATTGTCGCCCCAAACCCCACTCCCCACATGGCAAAGAAGAGATACAGCGTCCATGTTCGGGACACATCGATGGTTGAGAGCATGAGTATGGCCGCCGCCTGCAGAGCGAAGGCCAGGGCCGTGATGCGCTTCTTGTCCCATATGTCCGCCAGGAATCCGAACCCAAGCCGTCCCACCACCGTGCTCAGCGGCAGCAGCGGAAGGACAAAGGCGGCCTCGTCCCGGGAGAAGCCCGCGCTTTCAAGGTACGGCACCCAGTGAACCTGCAGCGTGGCAATCGTCAAAAACGCGAGGGCGGATCCGACAGCCATCAGCCAGAACGCCTGCGTGCGCAGGGCCTGCGTGGCCGTCGTGTTCATCTCCACGTCATCGGAAAGCTCAGTCCCGAATGCCTGCCTGGGCGGCTCATCGGCGCCGTCCGGGTACAGTCCCATGTTCTCCGGGCGGTGCCGAATGATCAGCACGGCGAGGGGCATCAGCATCAGGAACAGGACGCCGACGATCAGGAACGCATCGCGCCACCCCACGCCGTCGAACTGCAGCGGACCGCGATTCACGCCGTCAATCAGCCAGTAGAAGGGCGGGGCCATGATGCCGGCCAGCGCGTAGCCCAGCGTATAGATGCCCAGCGCGCGGCCCCGCTGCCTGATGAACCAGTTTGCGACCGCGGGGCCCACGGAGAGCCACATGGCCGCGGAGCCCACGTTCGCAAGCGCGAACCAGAGGAAGAACATGGGCAGGCTGGTCACGGAGTGCAGCATGATCAGGCCGCCGCCCATGCCCGTCATGCCCACCGCGATCAATGGACGGGGGCCGATCCTGTCAAACAGCGAGCCGATCAGCGGCGAGAGCACGGCGATCGCCGCTCCCATGATGGGAAAGACGATGGTCACCTGCGTCTTGGTCCACCGCATCTCCTCCGTCATCGGGTCCAAAACCAGGGTGAAGCCGTAGAACAGGATGCCGCCCTGAAAGATGTTCAGGAGAACGGCGGTGATGACAATCCACCACCCATAGAAGATCAGCGGCTTCTTCCGGGCCGTCCTGCCCGGTTCGGGCGCCGCGTGTGTTAGTGACATTCACCTATCGTACGCCGCCCGGCGGTTTGCGTCAGCGGCAGACGCCTTCCTTTCATGGATCGTGCAGCATGCGGCGGGCGCGCTTGCTGTTACGCTTGTCAGGGTGCCAGGGACTCAATAACAGGGCGCGCTCCGGACGGAGCGGCGCGAGGGATGTCGTCCATGCCACAACGTCGGAAGTCAGTGTTTCCGTGGCCGTCATCGATCTTCCATGGCTGGTGGATCGTTGCCGCCACGTTCACCATGGCGTTCATCTACAGCGGCTTCTATTTCTACGATTTCACGCTCTTTGTCACGCCAATTATGACGGATATACCGGAGGTTGGCGCGGCGATTGAACCCGCGTTTCTGGTCGCGGGCATCACGGGCGCGCTGCTCTCCCCCCTGCTGGGGGGCTTCTTTGACAGACGGGGGCCCAAGCTGGTGGTCGGTGGAGGACTGCTTCTGGGCGCCGCGGGGTTCGCCATCATGGGCGTCATGACGCAGCCCTGGCATGTCTATGTCGGCCTGACCTTCGCCAGCCTTGGCCCCATTGTCATCTGGGCCGGCGGCATACCAGCCGTCGTCAACTGGTTTTCCCGGCTGCAGGGCCGGGCGCTTGGCATGACGATGGTGGGCCTGGGGCTTGGCGGCATCCTCACCCGTCCGTCTCTCTTGGTGATGGAGACCATCGGTTGGCGTGATTCCTTTCTCGTGATGGCGGCCGTCATCCTGGTGATCCTTCTCCCGCTTGTGCTGGTCTTGCGCCGCCGCCCTGAGGACTACGGGATGCGCCCGGACGGCGCGCCGCCGGATGAGGAGGAGCCGCGCGCGGCGGCGGTCTTTCAGGCGCCCGTTGTGTACGGACTCACCTTTACGCAGATTCTGCGCGCCCCGACGTTCTGGATGCTGGCGGGGCTGCTGTTCCTGGCATTCTGGCCAATCGGCGCGCTGCAGGTGCATCAATCGCCGTACATGGAATCCGTGGGGTATTCCCGCCAGGCTGCCGCGGACGCCGTGGGCGCAATGGCGGTGATCACCATTGTGGGGCGGCTTGGCGGCGGATGGCTCGCAGACCTCACCGATCCGCGCCGGGCCACCGTTCTGGCACTCACCCTGCAGGCCGTTGGCATCGCCGCCTTCGCCATCAGCAGGCCGGAGACGCCGTATCCCCTCATCCTCTTTCTGCTGGCGTTCGCTCCCGGCTTTGGCGGCATCACCGTTCTGCAGTCAGCGCTCCTTGCGACCTATTTTGGACGGAGATCATTCGGCGCGGCGCAGGGCGTGCTCTGGACGGTGACATCGGTTGCCTTCTCACTCTCTCCGCTGGTCGCGCGGCAATCGGAGGTGTTCCTCGGCGGCATGCAGCAGGGCTTTCTGATGTTCGCGGCGTTCAGCGTCGCATCCGCCATCCTGGTCTACATGCTGTTGCCGAGGCCCGGCATCGTGCGCGTCCGGGCCGACGCTCCGGTTCAGGAGCCGGTGGCTGCGCCGTCTGCCGGCCGGCACGGCGAGGATCGCTAGTCGGCAGTGGGCGCGGAGGTCGGTCCGGTATCCGCCGTGGACGCGGCGGGACGCTGGCCCGGAGGGGAGGCCTGACCCGG
>JAAXGS010000028.1 GCA_012271225.1 Dehalococcoidia bacterium
CTTCACCGTGGTGGAGATGCCCCGCAGCGCGTGAAAGGCGCCGTACCACTTGTGCACGTCCCGGGCGATGATGATGTCCTCCACCCCGCCCTCGGTTGCTTCCCCGTTCATCATCTCCACCACCCCCTACTGATTGTACGCGGCCCGCTCCGCCCCAATCCACGGATGACCGGGCGCTGCGCCGTTCTCATGCTATCTGCGCCCAACGCCCAGATTGCTCTCCACGCGCCGGCTGACGTACGACATGCCGTAGTTGAAGATCCAGAAGATGAGGGCGATGACGATGAACAGCTCCCGGCTGTTGTCCAGGAACTCCCGATTGCCCCCGATGAAGGCGTTGCCGATCTCCACGAGGTCCAGCATGCCGATGATGTACACAAGGCTGGTGTCCTTGAAGAGGCTGATGAACTGCCCGACGATGGCCGGCACAACGTTGCGAATGGCCTGCGGCAGGGTGATGTGGATGGTGGCCCGCCAGACGGGGAGGCCAAGCGCGCGCGCCGCCTCCGCCTGCCCGGGATGCAGTCCCTGCAGTCCGCCGCGGATGTTCTCCGCCATGTACGCGGAACTGAACAGGGTGATGACGATGGCCGCCCGCGTCACCTCCTCCAGCGGAAAGCCCTGCGGAAACGCCAGCGGCAGGAGAACCTGCGACATGAACAGCAGCGTGATGAGCGGGACGCCCCGGAAGAACTCAATGATCCCGACGCATATCACCTTGATAAAGGGCAGCCTGCTGCGCCGCCCCAGCGCCAGCAGGATGCCCAGCGGCAGGCTCATGGAGATGCCGCCAACCGCCAGAAACAGGTTCAGCATCAGACCGCCCCAGTAGCGCGAGGCGATTGGCTGCAGCCCCGGCACGCCCTCGATACCGCGCAACAGCAGGATGGACGCGATGTAGATCAGAATCGCCAGGATGATCAGCCATCTCAGGCTGCCCAGCGGCGTGCGCAGGCCGATGGCCCGCCCCAGGAAGACGGCCGGAATGTTGGCGGCCAGCAGCAGCCGCACGTCCACGCCCATTTCACTCAGGGGCAGGGGCAGCAACGCCATCAACGCGCTGCCCAGCGCGATGGCCAGGGCCACCGTCCGCGCCAGTCCGCCCCCGGCCGCGGCCCATCCGATGCCCAGGAACGTGGTCACCAGAAGCAGGGACGCCTGCGGCCGCCAGAAACAGTTCTGTGAATCGCACACCGTCACGGAGTTGTACTGGCCGATGATCAGCGTGCCGCCCAGCGTGGGGATGATCGACCAGTCCGCCGAGGTGAACGCCCACACGATGAACTGCCAGGCGACGTAGAGAACGACGCCGGCGGAGACGATGGTGATGACGCCGCTGCTGTAGGAGGCGAACAGGTTGTCCCGCGCCCAGCCGGCCGGCCCCGTCGTCATCCGCGGCGGCGGCATCTCAGCGGTGGTGAGCGCTTCCGGCGTCGCCACGGCCTACGTCCCCACAATCCGCGCGCGCCAGTTGTAGATGTTGCCAATCGCGGACCAGGCCAGACTCATCAGCAGGTAGGCGGCCATGATGATGAGGAAGATGGAGATGGCCGGGGCCGTCTGCGTCATGGTGATGGCCACGTTGGTCAAATCCGCGAAGCCGATGGCGGCGGCGAGGCTGCTGTTCTTGGTCAGATTCAGACACTGGCTGATCAGCGGCGGAACGATGACCCGCACGGCCTGCGGAAAGACGATGTAGCGCAGCACGCCAACGGAGTGCAGGCCCGTGGCCAGCGCGGCCTCCGTCTGTCCCTTCCCCACGGACTGAATCCCCGCGCGCACGATCTCCGCGATGAAGGCGGCGGTGTAGATCACCAGGCTGATCAGCATGACAATGGCGCCCGCGCGCACGTGCAGCCCGCCCTCGATGGTGCTAAACCGCCCCGTCGGCGCCGGCGTCTCAATGGTCAGCGGCGCGGCGCCGGATAGAAGCGCGATGACGATCCAGAAAATGAGCGCAATGCCGAGGGCCGTCGCAATGCCCGCCGTCAGCGGGTAAGACACGTGCCCCGTGACAGCCTCTCGCCGCGTCAAAAACCTGTGGGTGAGGACGCCGGCGGCCGCGCCGGCCGCCGCGAGGGCCAGCCACGCAAGGGCCGGGAGCGCCTGACCCGCAGGCGTGGGCCACGGCACGGCCAGACCGCCGTTGTGCAGATACACGCGGCCCCCGACGCTGTAGCTCTCCGCGACCGGAGGCAGGAGCAGCATGATGTAAAAGGTGAAGAGGATCAGCACAAGGACGGGAACGTTCCGAAAGAACTCCACGTACGCGAGCGCCAGGCGGGAGAGCGCCCAGTTGGAGGAGATGCGGGCGATTCCGATCAGCGTGCCGAATGAGATGGCGAGGATGACGCCAACAATCGCCAGCACGACCGTGTTGCTGGCCGCGACGAGAAAGGCATAGGCGTAGGTGTCCGATGAGTCATACGGCAGAACGTGCTCACCGATGGGCGTCTGATACGCCCGCTCCAGGAAGGAGAAGCCGTAGGGAATATCGCGATCGTCTATGGCGTTGGAGATGTTGGTGAAGAACCAGAAGACCAGCCCGGCCACGGCGACGGCGGACAGCACCTGCAGCGCCCACTGAATCACCACAATGTGGCGCCAGACCGGGATGCCCTGGTAGGTCAGCAACCGTGCCGTGTGGTGTCCGGCCATCTCTCGGTGATGCCCCCTGCTCGCGGCGCGCCCGCGCGGGCCGGCGCCTCCTGACTACGGCGTTACTGTAGCCGCATCATCGGGGGCGCACAAACAGGGGCGGGGGGCGGGCGCTATCTAGCGCCCGCCCCCCGCGTCTCGTTCATTGCCTTGGACACACCGGCCGGAGCGTGTCCGAAAGCGGGCGCTTATCGCAGCGGCGCTGCGTAAATCTCACCGCCCTTTGGGCAATCCTCGCACGGCGCGGCAATCCACAGCGCGTTTCGCGTGCCCTCGCGCTGCAGTCCCAGCGGCGTCAGGTGGCGATCATAGATCTCACCGTAGTTGCCCACCGCGCGGATGATGTCCTGCGCCACCGTCTGGCTCAGGCCAAGATCCTCCTGGCCCCAGTTTGAGTCGCCAAGGCCAAAGAGCCGATCAACCGCGCGCGAGCCCGTTTGAGCGGTGGGCACGTTCCTGGAGTCAATCCCGTACGCCTCTGAGTAGATGAGGATGGCGACGACGGACTTGACGATGTCATACCACTGCTCATCGCCGTGCGGAACCACGGGACCCAGCGGCTCCTCAGAGATGGTGCCCGGCAGAATCACGTGGGCGGCGGGGTTGTCGAACGTCGCGCGCACGGAGGTGAGACCGGAGCGGTCCGTTGTCTCCGCCTGGCACTGTCCCGCCAGATACGCCTCTGACAGCGGCGCCTGATCGTCGAACGTCGTGACCCGAATATTCAGGTTGTGCTGCGTGATGAAATCTTCCAGGTTCAACTCCGTTGTGGTGCCCTGCAGCACGCACACGGTTGATCCGTCCAGCTCCAGCGGGTCGGAGACGCCCAGGCTGGCGGGAACCATGAACCCCTGACCATCGTAGAAGGTGGTCCAGGCAAAGTTCCCCCACGTGGCATCCCTCACGCTTGTCCACGTGGTGTTGCGCACCATCAGGTCGACCTCGCCGGCCTGCATCGTCGGCCCGCGCTCTCCGGCCACTGTCGGCCGGTATTCCACCGCGTCGGGATCGCCAAGCACGGCCGCGGCCACGGCCCGGCATTGATCGATGTCAAAGCCGACGTTGTTGCCGTCATCATCCAGCGCGCCAAAGCCCGGCAGGCTGGTGTTGATTGCGCAGACCAACGTCCCGCGCTCCTGAACCGTCGCGAGGCGGCTCATCATGTCCCCGTTTTCGGGCGCGGGGTCGCCGTTATCCGTGCAGGCCGTCAGAACCATGGCGGCTGCGGCCAATACAAGGACCAGTGCCAGGAATCGAACCATCGTGAGCTCCCTCCTCAGGAAATGTGTGTGTTAACCGTGCGTAAAGTATGCGCGAAGTATCGTATTGGCGCAACAAACGGGCCGGCGGGGTCATGCGTTGTGACAGGTATCACACGCCTGTCTGTGATACTCTCCGCGCAGGACGGCTGGGCGCCGCGCTGTGGGGCAGGGAGGAAGGCAGGTGGATCATGGCTGCTATCGACTATTCACGGTTCTGGACTGTGCCGGAGCGGCCCGTTCCCACATGGCAGGAGGAGGTCTTTCAATACGACTTTGGGGGCGCGAACCCCGGCCCGGATGTGATGCCGATTGAGGACCTGGCCGAGGCGGCCCGCGCTGTTATCCATGAGGAGAAGACGCTCATCGCCCGGTATCCGCCGACGTACGGGCCCGTGCGGACGCGGGAGGTCATTCTCCACAAGATGGCCGCGCATCGGGGCGTCACATGGCCCTCCATCCACGATGTCCTGACCACAAACGGCTCCGCGCAGGGCATCACCCTGTGCCTGGAGACGCTCACCAGGCCCGGCGACACGATCATCACGGACCGGTTCTTCTATCAGGGCGCTGTCCGCGCATTTGTCGCCGCCGGTCTGCGCATCGCCACCGTGGAGCGGGACGATGACGGCATGCGGATGGACATGCTGGAGGAGCGGCTGCATGCCCTCCGGCAAGAGGGCGTCACGCCCAAATTCATCTACACCATTCCAAGCCCGCAGAACCCGGACGGCTCAATCATGCCGCCGGAGCGGCGCACGCGCATGCTCGCCCTGGCCCGGGAATACGGGACACTCATTCTGGAGGACGATTGCTACGTCGACCAGACGCTTGACGTCAATGCGATGCCGCCCGCCATCGCCGCGCTGGACGGCGCGCAGGAGCGCGTGATCTACATCGCGACCTTCTCCAAGATCATCTCCCCCGGCGTGCGCGTCGCATGGGTCGCGGCGGATCATCGACTTGTGGAGCGGATGGCGGCGTACAAGCAGGACGTTGGCAATGACTACCTGTCCGGCCTGATCGTCGCCAAGTATCTTGAGGATCACCTGGACTCCCGCATCAGCCACCTGAACGCGCGGATGCGCCACAAGCGCGACACGATGGTCGCGGCGCTTGGCGAGAACTTTGGGCCGCTGGTCTCCATGACCACGCCGAAGGCCGGAATGTTCGTCTGGGCGGAGTTTCCGGCGGACACGGACATGCAGGCGCTTGAGCCGATCACGCAGGAGCGCGGGGTTCGATACCTGGGCGGCCATCAGTTCTCCCCAATCGGCGAGGGCTCTCGCCGCGCGCGCTTCAATTACAGCTTTCCGACGCCGGAGGAGATTCAGGAGGGTGTCAGCCTGCTGGCGTCCGTGATGCGCAGCGAGGGCGCGCTACCCGATTGATCTCCGCCCTGCGGCAGCTTCCGGGCTGAACGTTCTAGAGCGCCTAGATGATGGGCCAGCGCGGTTTGAATGATGTGTTGGTGCGCTCAAGCATGGATTCGCCGTGCCTCTGGACACGCTGAACCAGGTCCCACTCATCGACGTACAGCGCCCGCCCGTCCTCAACCACAATGCGCCCGTCAACAATGACCGTGTGGACGCTGCGCCCGTCCGCGTTGTAAACGAGGCTGTTCACCGGGTTGAACAGTGTGCGCCATTCGGCGCGGCGCGTATCGAACAGAACCAGGTCGGCCTTCTTGCCGGGCTCAATGGAGCCGATCTCAGCGTCCATGCCGAGGGCCGTTGCGCCGCCGATGGTCGCCATCTCCAGTGCGCTCTCCGCGGGAATCATGCGCGTGTCCGTCCGCGCGTCCTTGAAGAGGATCGCGATCAAATACATGGACCTGAGCGTCTCGATGAGGTTGGAGTTGTTGCCGGCGTCTGTGCCGAGGCCCAGCGTGACGCCGCTGCGCGCCATTTCCGGAACCATGCCCTGCGGCGCAATGCCGGAGCCCATCTTCATGGCCGCCGTTGGGCAGATGATGCCGGACGTTTTGGTGCGGGCCATGGACGCGACCTCCTTGATGTCCAGGCCAATCACGTGTGACAGCACGACGTTGCTCCCCAGGATTCCGTGATCCTCCAGCCAGATGGTGGGGCGGATGCTGTAGCGCTCAAGGAAATTTTTCACCGTGGCCGGACCGTTGCCGTGGTGCAGGGTTAGCCGCGTGTCCATAGAATCGGCCATCGCCTTGAGCTCCTGCAGCAGGTCCGCTGAGGCGTAGTCGATGGAGAACGGCATCGCCCACGCGCGCACCCGGCCGTTCAGCCCCCCGTCATAGGTGTCGATCACCCGCCCCGTCAGAGCGATGGCCTCGCCCGTGTCATACACCGGAATGTTCAGGGGATTCGTTCTGTCCGTCACCTGCCGCCCCACGATGATGCGGCAGCCGGCCCGCTCATACGCATCCATGCAGGCATCGAGGAATCGCGTGCTGCCCGGATCCACGAACGTGGTCGTTCCGCCGCGCAGAAGCTCCGTTATCCCCAGCAGCGTTGTGTCGTGCTCCTCCTCGTCCGTCATGGAGCGCTGCAGGGCGAAGACGTTGGCCAGATAATCGCGGGGGCTCAGATCGTCCGGAAAGATGCCCCGGGTGGCGTGGGCGTAGGAGATGTGCATGTGGCCGTTGACAAAGCCGGGCGTGATGACCATCTCCTCCGCGTTGATCTCCCGTTCGGCGGGCGCGTTCGCCAGATCCGCCGCCTTGCCAACGTGGGTGATGAGGTCATCATCCATGATGATGGTCCCGTCGCTGACAATGCGCCGCGCCTCGTTCATCGTCATGATGAACCGGGCGTTCCTGATTTTGGTTCGTGTCATGCGCGCGTGGGCGCCGAATCAGGCGCCGTCCCTCGCCCCAAAATCGTCGCGCACGGCCTGCAGGAAGTCGGGTTTCGTGAGTGTGTCGATGCCCGCCAGGGCCAGCGATTTTGCCACCCCCAGCGCGCTGGTATGCGCCAGGTCTGATATGGCAGCCTCCGTCATGGCAAGGGAATGGCCGGGTATCTGCTCCTCGCTGACACTGAAGCTGATGGCGAATGACGGTATGCGCTGACTGACGTTGCCAAAATCCGTTGACGCGCCTCCCCGCGCGCCCGGCCGGGGATCGTGAACGGTCATGCCCACCGCTTCTGCATGGTGGCGCGCGGCCTGCGCAAGCGGCTCATTGGGGCGGACGTTTTCATACAACGGATGGGCGTCCAGGATCTCCAGCGTTGCCCCCGTGAGCGTGGCCGCGCCCTCCGCGACCTGACGCACCTGATCCACCACCACTGCCAGATAGTCGCGGTCGCGTGACCGGAGCATGAAGTTGGCGGCGGCAAAGTCCGGCACGATATTGGGCGCCCGTCCGCCGTCCGTGATGATCCCGTGAATCCGCACATCCTCCCGCAGGTGCTGCCGCAGCGCGTCAATGCCCGTGAACAGGTGAATGACGGAGTTGAGGGCGTTCACGCCGTGATGCGGGGAAACCGCCGCGTGCGCCGCCCTGCCGTGATAGGCAAAGCGGTACCCGACCATCGCAAGACTCCAGCTCTCCTCCACGGGAATCGACCGGGGAATAACGGTGCGGTTGGATGCCGGATGCGATGAGAGCGCGATGTCCACATCGTCAAACACCCCCGCGTCGATCATCCGTATCTTGCCGCCGCCGCCCTCCTCCGCCGGTGTGCCGAGGACAAGGACGCGGCCGGGCAGGCGCGCCATCAGCGGCTTCAGGGCCAGCCCCGCGCCGATGTTTGAGATGGCGATGAGGTTGTGGCCGCAGCCGTGGCCGATCTCCGGCAGGGCGTCATACTCCGCAAGGAAGGCCACCGTGGGCCCGGGCCCCGCGCCGCCCTCAAGCGTTGCGCGGAACGCCGTCTCAACGCCTCCCGCTCCGCGCTCCACGTCAAAGCCGTGCCGCGCCAGCGTGTCCGCCAGCAGCGCGGATGAATACCGCTCTTCATAGTTGAGCTCCGGGTGCGCGTGCACGTCCCGGCTGATGCGGATCAGTTCATCGCTCAACTCATCGATAGCTGCCGATACCGCGGCGACGTGCCCATTCCCCTGCGCGTCCGGCTGTGTCATTCCCGCCTCCCCCGTTCCATCTGCTGCCCATGCATTTCCTGCTTTACAGCGCTGCCCGCCGCCTCGATGGCTTTCACCTTTTCAAGGCGGCGCGCGTGCCGCTCTTCCCCCGTGAAAGCCGCGCAGAGGAAGGCGTGAACAATCGCCTCCATCAGGGATGAGCCGATGACGCGCGTTCCCAGAGCCAGGACGTTCATGTCGTCATGCTCCACCCCCTGCCGCGCGGAATAGGTATCGTGGCAGACGGCCGCCCGAATTCCGGCGACCTTGTTGGCCGCGATGCTTGCGCCAACGCCGCTACCGCACAGGATGACGCCGCGCTCCGCCCGGCCGTCCACGACGGCCCGCGCGATGGCAAACGCAAAATCCGGGTAGTCATCGTGCGGCCGGAGTTCGCGCGCGCCGAGGTCGATCGCGGTGTGCCCCAGCGCCTCCACTCGCTTTCGGAGGGTGTCCTTCAGCGGGAAGCCCGCGTGGTCTGCGCCAATCGCGACGCGCATGCGGCCACTCTCCCCGCTAGCCCAGGAATGTCGCGGCCATGTCCGGCGCGACCCGCCCCAGCCATGACAGGGCGATCATCTTGATGATGCAGCCGACGATGACGTAGAAGAAGAACGCCGGAACCGGGAAACGGGAGATGCCGGCGATTGCGCTGATGGCGTCACCCGGCGCGAACGGGATCGTATTGCCAAAAAAGAGGATCACCGCGCCCCACTTGCTGTTGAACAGGGCCGTCATCCGCTGCCTGATTCTGCTGGATTGCCCCATGGCGTTGCGCCCCAACGCGCCAGCCAGATACGCCGTCCCCCCTCCAAGTCCGCCGCCAAGACCGGTCACAATCCCCAGCCGCCACGGATCGATGATCTCCGCCATGCTGAGAATGATCAGGATGCCCGGCGCGGGCAGCACGACCGTGGCGCTGGATGTCAGGCTGATGATGAACGCGCCGATGAGGCCGAACTGCTCAATGCGCGCCTCATCGGCATTCAGGTACGCGATGAAGAGCCCCCCGGCAACCAGGAACGTGCCGAAAAAGAGACCGCTGAGCGCGATCTTCATCTGAGTGGTCAACCTGACCTGCGCGGGATGGAATCGGCTGAGCCGGTCTCGCAGCGGCTCAAGCTCATCCGGGCGGCGCACGCCCGCGCGGCCCCGCCTCCGCCCCGCCGTTCGGGCCGGCGCCGTGCGGCTCGGGTCCATCTGCGGCGCGTCCGGCGCTCGCCGCGTCACGGGTGACAGGCCTGTCCAGCGTGTTGTCACTCTCTCCCAACTCCTCGTCTCTGCTCCAACAAGCCGATGCCGCTGTCCAACATCAGTAATGCTCCCTGCCGTTATTCTATCGCCTGCCAACACGTGCCTGATACGTCAGCCGGACATCCTCTCCCCGTTCCGGCTCCGTCACAGAACAAAAGCCTCATCCAACTTGTCCGTCAAACTCGTCGGCTCCACTCCAAAGACCGAGCGCATGATCTCCGGATCCGTTCGATTATCCCGTGTCAGCTGCCGCAGTTCCGAAGTCGTGATGAGCGCGCTCTTTCTGACAAGGCGGGGCAGGGACGCTCCCGCAAGCAGCAGCGGGGCGGGCAAAGGCAGAACGATGCGTCTGAGCCTGAGACGGCGCATGGCCAACTGCGCCAACTCCCGGTAGCTCCACGTGTCCGGGCCTCCAAGCTCGTATGTGCCGCCCAGCACGCTGCTCTCCCGCAGCGCCGCCGCAACGCACGCGGCGGCGTCATCACGCCACAGCGGCTGATACAGCCCGTCCCGGCGCGGCACAACCGCGAACGGCCGCGTGCGCCGCAGGCTCTGCGCGATGCGGTCGAACATGCTGCCGCGCACGCCAAAGAGGACGGACGGGCGGAGAATGACCCAATCCAGGTCCGATTCCCGCGTTTCCCGTTCGGCATGTCCTCGTGTTCGTTCAAAGGCATCGGGGGACGTTGAATCGGCGCCAATGCCGGTCACGTGGACAAGATGGCGGACGCCGGCCAGGCGAGCGGCCTGAATAACCGCGCGGGCGCCCTCACGAAACACGCCGTCAAACGTTTGCCCGGGCCCGGTCTCACGGAGAATGCCAACAAGGTGCGCCACGGCATCCGCGCCTGTGAGCGCATGCGCAAGTTTGTCGACATCACGAATGTCTCCGTCGTAGGGAACGATGCCGGGGGCAACCGCCGCCTGTGTTGCCCGCCGCGCGTAGACGCGCGTCACATACCCCTCTGCAAGCAGGCGGTTGGCAATGACGCTTCCCATGACTCCCGTCCCGCCCGTCACAAGTACGGTAGAATGGACGTTAGCGTGGGACGGCGGAGCGGCCGGGCTGCCTGATGCGGCCATTCTCCAAGTATAGCCGCATGGCTGACAGCCCATTGAGATCCTGCGCGCGCCAACGGGAGATATAGCCTTAATCCAATGATTCCTGAGAATGGGCTCGCCACAAAAAGGCTGAGCCTTGCGCGGAAGATTCACATGGCGGCGCTGATTGCTCTGGCGGTTGCGCTGGTGCTGATTGGCTGCGATTTTGCGGGAGCGCCGACAGTCCGTCCCACCCCGACGCCCCGTCCCACCTATACCCCGATTCCGACGTTCACACCGACCGTGACGGCAACTCCGACGGCAACGGCGACACCGACAGCGACGCCGCGTCCGCCTCTGCCAACGGCGACGGCCCGCCCAGCGACGGCGACGCCCACCCCCACCCCCCTGCCGATCCTGGACCCGGAGGAGCTGCGGGTGGCGGCGGAGAAATCCATTGTCCGCATCAACGTGGGCAACTCTCAGGGATCAGGGTTTGTCTTTGATGAGAACGGATACATTCTCACCAGTTCCGATCTGATACCGCATGACGCGGCAAACATCAGCGTCACGCATCCGGAGATCGGCGTGACCTTCGCCGTCATTGTCGGGCGTGACGAGAGCAAGGATGCCGCCGTTCTCCGCGTCAGCGCGCCGGACATGTTAAGCACACTGACTCCGGTTATGGATTCATATGTGCCGGTTGAGGAGCCCACGGTGGCGGTGGGGTATCTTGGCGGCACACTCGGAGGCGCAGGGACAGTGGCGGCGGTGGGGCCCGTGCTGTCGCAGCGTGAGGTGGGCGGAACGGTGTTTCTGCAGATCGGAACACCCTACGCGGCGGGGTTGACCGGCGCTCCGGTGATGAACCTGACGGGCGAAGTGATCGGCATTGTGTCCTCGAGGAACGACGAAATCCTGGGTCCCTCCCAACTGGGCACGGGGCTGATTGTCTCCATCGCGTCCATCCAGTCCAGGCTGGATGATCTGCGCCGCGGCGCGCACATCTACCGCCCAACTCCGCCGGAGGACCTGGTTCCCCAGGGGCCGGAGGTGCCGCCGGTTCCTCCGTTCCCACTCATCTTCACGGGGAAGGTCACCCTGAACGGGCAGCCTGCGCCTGCGGGCGCCACACTGCAGGCGCGGCTTGGCCGATACATCACGAACATAGCGCTTCTTTCAGAGGAGGGCGCCTACGACCATTTCACCGTTCAGCCGCCACAGGAGGAGGGCTACGTCGGCGAAGCGATACGTTTCTACGTGAATGGATTCCTTGCGCGCGAGACGTCCGTTTTTGAGGCTCGCGACGGCAGCTCGCCCCTCGTCATCCTTGACCTCACGGCGGCATCCGGTTGACGCGTGACGCTTCATCCATAAATCCCGGCACGATCTGACGCTCTCCTGCCGATATGCATGTCCGCCTCACCGGCGCCCACAATGCCGAATCCGCGGAGACGCGCCTGGCGGGGCTTGTCGTCGATGGCCGCATCGCGCTCGATGCCGGCAGCCTGACCCGATCGCTGTCGGTGGAGGAGCTGCGTGAACTCCGCCACGTATTCGTGACGCACCGACACTACGACCATATTCGTGACTTGCCCGCGCTGGCGTACGCGACCCCGCAGGCCGGAACGCTCCATATCTACGGCCCGCAGGACACGCTTGACGCCCTGGCAGACCATCTGATGAACGATGTCATCTATTCCGCGTACCACAACCGCGCGGGCCGGGACGGAGCGCCGCGCGCGGCGCTCCACGCTCTGGAGCCGCCCCGCCCCGTGCGCATCGGTGAGATCACCGTTACGCCGTATGACACTCCGCATACCGCGCCGGCCGTGGGGTATTCCGTTGAGGGCAATGGAGCACGCATCGCGTACACCGGAGACACCGGCGCTGGCTTTTCTGAGCGCTTCCCCGCTCCACTGCCGGACGTGCTGATTTCCGAGGTGACCTATTCAAATGCAGGACTGGATGACGCGCAGCGGAACGGCCACCTGACGCCGCAACTGCTGCGGACGGAGGTGGAGAATATCGTCCGGGGCGCGGGGCGCCCGCCCCGCATCGTCGTTGTGCATCGCAACCCGGACCATGAACGGAAGATCAGGCAGGAGATTGCCGCTCTGCGCGGCGAGACGGGATGGGACATCATCCCTGGCGAGGCGGATATGACGCTGCGCGTGTGACACGCAATCCGTTGGAGGGAGCGCGGCCTCTCCTGATGTGAACGATCCCTCGCGCGCTGTACCATATCCCCAGGAAAAACAGGGGGCGCGAAACGTCTGATGACCGCCGGATTCATGTACAGCCCGGAGTTGACCCGCAATATCCTCCGTGAGGATCACGTGCTCCGCCCCATGCGCCTGCGTCTGGTCTATGAGCTTCTGCAGGCGTACGGCGTCTTTGACGAGGCTGAGGCCGTCGTCATTGAGCCGCGCGTGGCCACGGATCAGGAGCTCATGTCCTTCCATCAGCGTGATTATGTTGAGGCGGTGCAGGCCTTCAGCCGCGGCGATGAGCTGGACAGGCAGCATCGGTACGGCTTTGGCGATAGCGGGGACAACCCGATATCGGAGGGGATGTTTGAGGCGGCGGCCCTTGCGGCGGGGGCGTCCATTGTTGGGGCGGAGGCCGTGTGGCATGGGCGCGCGGACGTTGTTTTCAACGCCGGCGGCGGCTATCACCATGCCGGCCCGGATTTCGCGTCGGGTTTCTGCGTGTTCAATGATGCCGTCATCGCCATTCTGAGGCTGCTCGCGCTGGGCGCGGAGCGCGTCGCGTATGTGGATATCGACGCCCACCACGGCGACGGCGTTCAAAACGCGTTCTACGGCAGCGACCGCGTCCTGACCGTCTCCGTTCATCAGTCCGGGCGAACCCTGTTTCCGGGCACGGGCGACTGTGAGGAGACGGGCGATGGCGCGGGCGTCGGCTATGCCGTGAACCTGCCGCTCGCCCCCGGGACGCATGATGAGGCCTACGCGCACGTCATGGAGCAGGGGGTCGCGCCGCTGATTCGCGCGTTCAGGCCGGATGTCCTCGTGACGCAGCAGGGGATCGACACGCACATTGATGACCCCCTCACACATCTGCGGCTCACCTCGGAGGGCCACACCCGCGCCGTTGCCCTGCTCGGTGGCCTCTCCCCGGGCCGCTGGCTTGCTCTGGGGGGCGGGGGCTATGACCTCTCTGCCGTCGCTCGGTGCTGGGCGATGGATTACGCTGTGATGGCGGGAGCGGACCTCCCGGATGAGATTCCGCAGTCATTCAGAAATGCGTACGGGCTGACGCGCCTGCGCGACGGATCGGCGCCCGCGCTCCTCGAGGCGGATGACGCCCGCATCTGGCGTGAGGCCGAGGAGTCCGTGCGGCGCGTGCGGCAGCTTGTTTTCCCCTTGCACGGACTGGAGTCGTAGAGGCCGCGCGGCGTTCCGGGCGCTGACGGATGGACGGCGCGGCGCTAAAAACCCTGACCATGAGTATGCTTGAGCGGAGGCCCGGCCGGTGACCACATCCATAAATTCACAGATCTCGTTTGGAACCGATGGCTGGCGGGCGGTCATTGCGGAGGATTTCACCTTCGCCAATGTTCGCGCCTGCGCCAGGGGCGTCGGCAGGCACCTGCGCTCACTGGGGACGGCCGGGCAGGGCGTCATCGTGGGGTACGATACCCGCTTCGGCTCCGAGCGGTTCGCGGCCGCCATCGCCGAGGTCCTGGCCGCGGACGAGATACCGGTTTTTCTATGTGAGACGTACGCGCCCACGCCGACGGTGAGCTACAACGTCATCGCCCGGCAGGCCGCCGGCGCGATCATCGTCACCGCAAGCCACAACCCGCCGGAGTGGAACGGATTCAAGTACAAGCCTGAGTACGGCGGCTCCGCGTCCCCGGCGATCATCGCTGCCGTTGAACGTGAGATCCATGAGGGAGAGGCCGAAGGGCCGCCCAATCTGATGCCGCTGGAGGAGGCCCGCCAAAGCGGCATCGTCACGATGATTGACCCCGCCCCGATCTACGTCGACCAACTCCGGTCTCTGGTGGACGTTGACCGCATCCGCTCCGCCGGCCTGCGCGTTGTGGTTGATCCGATGTACGGCGCCGGCATGGGCTATTTGATAGAGACACTCGACGGCGGCGCGACCGAGCTGATGGAGATTCACGGAGAACGCAACCCGGCTTTTCCGGGGATGCGCCAGCCGGAGCCGATCTCCCATAACCTTGGCGAACTGCGCGAGACCGTTATCCGTTACGGGTGTTCGGTTGGTCTGGCGACGGACGGCGATGCCGATCGGGTGGGCGGCGTGGACGAGAGAGGGCGTTTCCTGACACCCCTTCAGTTCTTCGCGCTGCTGGCGTTCTATCTGCTTGAGATTCGCGGCGAGCGCGGCCCGCTGGTCAAATCCATCACAAGCTCCCGCATGATCGACATTCTGGGAGAGCGGTACGGCGTGCCGGTGTATGAGGAGCCCGTGGGGTTCAAGTACGTGGGGCCGCGCATGATGGAGACGGACGCGCTCATCGGGGGAGAGGAGAGCGGCGGGTTCGGCTTCCGCGGCCACGTGCCGGAGCGTGACGGAGTGCTCTCTGCTCTCTACATTCTTGATGCGCTGGCGCAGACGGGCCGCACCATGTCCGGCCTGCTTGACTGGCTCTATGAAACCGTCGGCCCGCACCACTACGATCGTCTTGATCTGGCGTTCCCCCCAGACCGTCGGACGGCGGTCATGGGGAGCGTCGCGGACAGTCAGCCCGCGGAGCTGGCGGGCATGAGCGTGACGGGTGTGACCACCTCGGACGGATTCCGCTTCACGCTGGAGGACGGGTCCTGGCTGCTGATTCGGTTTTCGGGAACGGAGCCGCTGCTGCGCATCTACGCGGAGGCCAGGTCCATGGAGCGGGTGCAACGCCTCATCAGCGCCGGGCGTGATCTGACCGGAATCTAGACGCTTTATCGGCGTTAGGCGCGGGACGCGCGGCAGCCGTTTAGCGCTTCGCGTACTGCTGGCGCTTGCGGGCGCGAAAGAGGCCGTACTTCTTCCGCTCTTTCTCCCGGGCGTCCCGGGTCAGGAACCCTGCCTTTTTGAGAACAGGGCGCAGTGAGTTGTCATAGTGAATGAGCGCGTGCGCCAGGCCGTGCCGTATGGCCTCGGATTGCCCGGTTACGCCGCCGCCGGACACCTTGACCGTGATGCCAAAACGCCGCAGGGAGTCCGTCGCCATCAGGGGCTGGAGAATGGAGCGGCGGTGGATCTCCAGCGGGAAGCGCTCCTCCAACAGCTTGCCATCGACCGTGAAGACAGGTGTGACCCCCGGCGTCACACGCACGCGCGCCACGGCTCGCTTGCGCCGCCCCGTTCCCTGAAAATACCTCTCTGCCGTCGTCATTCTGTTCGTGTCCCCCCTCGATGCTCCCCTCGCCTCTAAGCTCTGGTGTCTGTGTTGGAGTCGTCCGTTGCGGAGTCAGCATCGGGCTGAGCGTCCTGCGTGTCAGCATCGCCGTCCGACATAGCCGCGGACGGGGTCTCGCCTTCGGCGTGCGCGTC
>JAAXGS010000029.1 GCA_012271225.1 Dehalococcoidia bacterium
CTCCGGGCGCAGACGGCGCTATCCCGCTGACGCGCCAACCATGGCCAGCGTGATGATCGCCCCCGCCACGGTGACAACAGCCGCCAGAATGCACAACTCCAGCAGGCCGATTCCGCGCCGCCGCCGCTCTATGCCCTCCCACTCCTCATCCATCAGATGTCTCCTTCTCTTTCCCCGCGCTCGCTCTCCATATTATGCCCTGTTGGGCAACGCGGCATTGCGCCGGGGGTTTTTGGTCAGGCCAACTGGCCAGGCGGGGCGGACAGCAGGGTCAGCGGCATTCACCGGCGGGATGGCGGGGCCGTAGGGAACGGCGGCGGATGCGCCGAGAGAGGGCGGAGGGGGAGTCAGCCGGCGGAATCGGGATCGGAGGAGCCGACGTCCTCCCGGCCGCGCGCGCCGCCGAGGGCCCGCTGGAGCGTGTCCCACGCGAGCACGGCGCACTTCACGCGCGTTGGATAGCGGGACGCGCCCTGCAGAGCCATCAGGTCGCCCATCATCGCCTCGTCCGCGTCCTCCCCCAGGATCATCGCGCGGAAGCCCTGCGCGACCCGGATTGCGTGGTCGAGCGAGCGCCCGCGTATCGCCTCGGTCATCATCGACGCGGACGACTGTGAAATGGAGCAGCCCTGCCCCAGGAACGCGATCTCCGCGACGGCGCCGTCGACGATGCGCGCGGTCAGACGCACCTCATCGCCGCAGACAGGGTTGAACTGCGTCAGGTCGACGTCAGCAACATCAAGAACGCCGCGGTTTCTGGGCATGCGATAGTGATCAAGGATGAGATCCCGATAGAGCTCATCGAAGTGAGGCTCAGGATCGTTGCCGGCCAAAGAGCTCACCAGCCTTCTTCAGCGCGTCGACCAGGCGGTCAACGTCCTCATTCGTATTGTACACATAGAAACTCGCCCGGGCCGTGGCGGGCGTCCCAAGGCGGCGCATCAGCGGCTGCGCGCAGTGATGGCCGGCGCGTATCTGCACCCCCTCCCAGTCCAGCGTCTGCGCGATGTCATGAGGATGAACGGACTCAACGGCAAAGGAAACGACCCCGCCACGGTCCGCCGCGTCCGGCGGCCCGTGCACAGCGACGCCGTCACCGAGCGTTGCCAGCCGCTGCAGCGCGTACCCCGTGATGTCCATCTCATGTTGCCGGACGTTGTCCATGCCGAGGTCCGAGAGGTAATCGATGGCCGCTCCGAATGCCACGACGTCCGCGAAGTTGGGCGTTCCCGCCTCAAACTTCCAGGGGGGATCCTTCCACGTAAAGCCGTCCTCTCGCACCTCCATGATCATCTCACCGCCCCCCAGGAAGGGCGGCATTTCGTTGAGCAGAGACGCCTTGCCATACAGCACGCCGACCCCCGTGGGCCCCAGCATCTTGTGGGAGGAGAAGACGTAGAAATCGGCGTCAAGCGCGCGCACGTCCACCGCGCCGTGCGGAGCGCCCTGCGCGCCATCGACCACGGCCACCGCCCCCGCGCCGTGCGCCCTCTCCACAATCTCCCGCACCGGATTGATGGTGCCGAGGACGTTCGACACGTGCGTGAACGCCACAATCTTTGTGCGCTCCGTGATGAGCGATTCGATGGCTGAGAGGTCCAAAAAACCCTCGTCCGTGACGGGGATGAACCGCAGTACGGCGCCGCGCTCCTGACACACGATCTGCCAGGGGACGATGTTGGAGTGGTGCTCCATGGCGGTGACCAGAACCTCATCTCCGGCGCCCAGGTTGGCGCGGCCCCATGAATAGGCGATGAGGTTCAGAGACTCCGTGGTGTTGCGCGTGAAGACAATCTCAGCGGATGAGGCCGCGTTGATGAATGCAGCGGTCTTCTCCCGCGCCGTCTCATAGGCGAGCGTCGATTCCTCTGACAGCGTGTAGATGCCGCGGTGGACGTTGGCGTTGGAGGTGCGGTAGAAATCCGCCAGAGCATCGATGACACGGCTCGGCTTCTGCGAGGTCGCCGCGCTGTCCAGATAGACCAGGGGCTTATCGTTGATGACGCGGGAGAGGATGGGGAAGTCACGGCGGACCGCCTCGACATCCAAGCCCTTCGGAGGATCAGACACGTCCGCGGGCTCCCGGCGCGGGCGCCGCGCTAGTCAGACGCCGGCGCGGCGGCGGCGCCTGCGCCGGACCGAATGAGGTCATAGCCGTGTTCCTCAAGGTCATGGGCCAATTCCGGCCCGCCGGACCGCACGATTGCGCCGTCCAGCATCACGTGCACCGAGTCCGGCTCAATGTAGTTGAAGATGCGCGTGTAGTGCGTGATGAGCAGGACACCCATCTCCGGGTGGAGCAGCTGATTGATGCCATTGGACACCGTGCGCAGCGCATCGATGTCCAGTCCGGAATCCGTCTCATCCAGAATGGCGAGCGTGGGATTCAGAACGGCGAGCTGCAGGATCTCGCTGCGCTTCTTCTCGCCGCCCGAGAACCCGGAGTTGACGTACCGCGTGGCGAAGGCGCGGTCCATGCCCAGCGCGTCCATCTTCTGATTGACCATCTGTCGGAACTCCACCAGCGGCATCTCATCGCCGCGATGGGCGTTCACCATCTGCCGCAGGAAGTTGATCAGCGTCACGCCCGCAATCTCGACGGGGTACTGCGACGCCAGAAAGATACCGGCCAGGGACCGCTGATCCGGCAGCGCCTGCGTGATGTCCTCCCCCCTGTAGAGGATGCGCCCACCGGTGACGACGTAGCGCGGATTGCCCATCAGCGTGTTGGCCAACGTGCTCTTGCCGGAGCCGTTCGGCCCCATGACGGCGTTGATCCTGCCGGTGGGGATCTCCAGATTGACTCCCGTGAGGATCTCCTTGCCGTCCACCTCCACCCGGAGGTCCTCGACGATCATGACTGCGTTCCCGTTCTGTGTGGACACTGACTAACGCCCCCTGCGTTCGTGAATGGTCGGGTGATCACCCTGTTGGGCGGATGCCCTGTTCTTTGCAGTGTGACGGCCGGCCGCGCCTGGAGGCCTGCCGTACGTATCCATGCCTGCGCGTTGCCGCTATTCTACGGAATGGCCGCAACGCCTGACAAGCGCGGCGGCATTCTGCCACAGCGCAGGATGCGTCCTCTCCGTTCGTTCACCCGTGTCCGAACGAATAGAACGGGGCGGAGAGCCGTTGCGCGGCGGGCCGTCAGCCGCCTCCGCCGCCGGAGAAGCCCGGCTCCGTCATCCTGGCGGCGTCCAGAATCTCCTCCAGCGCCGCCTCGCCGAGCTCCGTCGTCCTCAGCGCGACCTGCCGCACCGTCTCGCCGGTGCGCGACGCCTCCTTGGCGATGGCGGCCGCGGCGTCGTAGCCAATGACGGGCGCGAGCGCCGTGCAGATGGCCAGACCCTGCTCCACCGTCTCCGGCCCGCGCCGCGTGGCCGTCAGGCCGTCGATGCACTGCGTCCGGAAGTTCTCCGCCTCCGCCGCGAGGAGATCGATGGACTGCAGGATGTTGTAGGCGGCGACCGGCATCATGACGTTCAACTCAAAGTTGCTGCCCTGCGCATCGGCGACGGTGACGGTGACGTGGTTGCCGATCACCTGCGCGGCCGCCTGACACACGGACTCCGCGATCACGGGGTTGATCTTGCCGGGCATGATGGACGAGCCGGGCTGCACCTCCGGCAGGGCGATCTCGGCGAGCCCCGCGCGCGGCCCGGAGCCGAGCCATCGAACGTCATTCGCGATCTTGAGCATGCTCACGGCGACCGTGTTGAGCACGCCGCTCGCCTCGACGATGGCGTTCAGCGTGCTCTGCGCCTGAAAGTGGTTGGCGGTCTCCCGGACGGACAGGCCGGTTTCCGCGGAGAGACGGGCGCAGACCCGCTCCGCAAACTCCACGTCCCGCCCGATGCCGGTTCCGACGGCGGTCCCCCCCAGCGGAACCTCGCACAGCTCATCGACCGCATGACGCAGGCGGCGCGCCGCCCGCTCCATCTGCCCCGCATGGCCCAGAAACTCCTGCCCCAGGCGGATGGGCGTTGCGTCCTGCAGGTGGGTGCGGCCCGTCTTGATAACGCCCCAGAAATCCTTCGCTCTGGAGGACAGCGCCGCTCCGAGGCGCTCAAGGGCGGGGATCAGGTCCTCCGTGATGCCGCATGCGGCGGCAACCTGTATCGCCGTCGGAATGACATCGTTGGAGGACTGCCCGCGATTGACGTGGTCGTTCGGGTGGACCGCGCGGGAGCCGATGCCGCCGCCCAGCAGCTGCGCGGCCCGGTTGGCGATGACCTCATTCGCGTTCATGTTGGTCGATGTGCCGGAGCCCGTCTGGAAGATGTCCAGGACGAAGTGCCCGTCGTGCGCCCCGTCCATGACCTCCTGCGCGGCTCCCCTGACCGCGGCGGTCATCTCCGCCGTCAGGCCGCCAAGCTCCCCGTTGACCTCCGCGGCGCAGCGCTTGATCAGCGCGAGCGCCCTGA
>JAAXGS010000030.1:0-4851 GCA_012271225.1 Dehalococcoidia bacterium
TTCTTGATGTAGTCGGCGTGGCCGGGGCAATCGACGTGGGCGTAATGGCGGGAGGCAGTTTCATATTCGACGTGCGCGATGTTGATCGTCACGCCGCGCGCCCGCTCCTCCGGCGCGTTGTCAATAGAATCAAACGGCCGGAACTCGCTTGTGCCGGCGAGGTTCAGCACCTTGGTGATCGCCGCCGTGAGCGAGGTCTTGCCATGGTCGACGTGACCGATGGTTCCAACATTGAGATGCGGCTTCGTCCGCATGAACTTCTGCTTCGCCATTTGCTGTCGTCCTCCTTCGAGCTGGAGCCCACAACCAGATTCGAACTGGTGACCTCGTTCTTACCAAGAACGTGCTCTACCGTCTGAGCTATGTGGGCCTCGTTCTCTCTCCTTTCCCATGTCTTCCCTGGCGGTCTCCATCCATCTGTGAACCCCGCACGATCCGGTGATCGTGCTGGAGCCCGAGAGGGGATTCGAACCCGCTAACCTGCCGATTACAAATCGGCTGCGCTACCCTTGCGCCACTCGGGCTCGGGCCCACCTCCACAATGGCACAATAAAATGAGCTAGCGCTCGCTAGCCCACTTCAGTATGGTGTCCGCGTCCACAATCGTCAAGCCTGACTCATTCCCGCCTCCGTTCACAGCAGCGCGTCCTCCGCGGAGCGCCGCGCCGCGTCGTAGACACGTTGAATGGGCAGCGACGCCTCTCGCGCAATGCGGCGGCAGTCCTCATACTCCGGCGCGATGCCGATGATCTCTCCGCCCTCTCCCAACCTCTTGACCTTGACCCGCGCCGGGCCGAACGGCGTCTGCACCGTGACCGATTCCCGTGACGCCTCATAGCGCGTGACCGGCGTGGCGCGCACGCCAAGGGTCGTTGTTTCCCGCAGCATCGCCGCCGCGAGCGCCGCCTGCATTTCCGGCAGCGCAACGGCGCTCAGGATCACGCCCGGCCGTCCCTTCTTCATCTGGACGGGGGTCAGCCACACGTCGCGCGCGCCCACTGCCGCCAGCCGCTCACGCACGTGCTCATAGTGCTCCGGATTCATGTCATCGATGGTCGTTTCGACCATGACCATGTCACGCGCGGCAACGGTCGCGTCCGCCGCCGCGCCTATCACAACCGTCACGATGTTCGCGCGCCCCGGCGGATCCTTCGTGCCGGCGCCATAGCCGACGGCCTGGACAGAGGCCGGCGCGGGCGGCGGGGTCGGACGGGCAAGGGTGGTGATGATCGCCGCGCCCGTCGGTGTCACAATTTCACCTGTCAACTCGCCATCGGCCGCTCCCTCCGGCGGCGGCAGCATCGCGGCATTCGACATGCGCATGATCTCAAGAACCCCCGGGGCGGGAACCGGCAGCACGCCGTGCTGCGTTCGAACCCGGCCGGTGGCCAGCGGCAGGCCGGAGGCGTACGCGGTCTCAACGCCAAGCTCCGCAAGGCCGACAACCGCCCCAACGATGTCGACAAGGGTATCAGCGGCCCCCAACTCGGCCAGGGCGATGTCATCACCCTCGGCGGCGTGAACGCGCGACTCCGCCTCTCCAATGACGTTGAGAACGCGGAGGCTTGGCTCCGTTACAGACGCGGGGAGCCCCGATTCTTGCACCTGTTCTATGAGGACTGAGAGCGGCGTATGGCCGTGTCCTGCGCCGGGCGGCGCAGGATCATCCGCGCCCACCGGTTTAATGAGCGTCGCGCTGATGCCGGCCCGTTTCACCTCTTGACGGATGAGCGTGATCTCCCTGTCCGGCAGGACGGCGTTGACGGCCTGCTGAATCGCGTCAAGCGGCGCGCCCGCGTCCACCAGCGCGCCGAGCACCATATCGCCGCTCACGCCGTTGGCGCACTGGAAATAGGCCGTGAGCACCCTGCCCTGCCCCCTATGTGTGAAGGGTCGCGGAACGCCTCGCCTGCAATCCGTCCGGGGCGGCGGACGCGCGGCGCGTATTGAGGCTGCCGGTTCGATATCCGGCGAGATCAAGAGTCACAAACAGATACCCGAGGGCGCGGATATGCTCAAGAAGCCCCTCACGAATCTCATCCGACACAAGCATCGGCATATCCTCCACCGCCACCTCAACGCGGGCGATGGCGCCGTGGTGACGCACGCGAACCTGCCGAAAGCCGTGGGCGTGGAGATACTGCTCTGCCCGCGCGACCTTGTCCAGCAATTCAAAGGTGACCGGCGTTCCAAGCGGAATGCGGGAGGCCAGACAGGACTCCGCCGGCTTGTCCCAGTTGGGCAGGCCGCGTTCCCTGGCCAGCAGCCGCACCTCATCCTTGGTCAGACCGACCTCGACAAAGGGGCTGCGCACGGCTTGCTCATCCTTTGCGCGAAGCCCGGGCCGCACATCGCCCAGATCATCCACAAGCGTTCCATCGATGACCCACGGGATGCCGCGCTCGGCGGCGATTCCGCGCAGGCGCGAGAACATGTCGACTCGGCAGAAATAGCAGCGGCGGCCATCGTTCGACGCAAAGCCCTCCATCTCAAGCTGATCCGTGTAGAAGAACTCATGCCGCGCGCCGAGCATGGCGACGATGTCCCGGGCGTCATCCGCCTCTGACGTGGCGAACGTCGGCGATAACGCCGTCACGCCCAGGGCGCTTTCCCCCAACTCATCCACGGCGACGGCGAGCAGCAGGCTGGAATCCACCCCGCCGGAAAAGGAGACGACGGCTGATCCCAACTCACGCAGCAGACGGCCAAGCTCCTGCCTTTTGGCGGTCAGATCGGCGGAGCGGGCGTCGGCGGTCATGCGCCCTCTCCGGACAACGCGGCCAGGCCGCTGCCGAAACCCAGCGCCTCCTCCACCGCCTGCTGCACCGTCGCAACGGGCATGACGCTGACGCGGGGCTGCTCGTCACGCCCCTCATGGCCTGCATCGGCTGCAGGCACGATAACGCGGCGGAATCCGCGGCGCGCCGATTCAGTCACGCGCCGCCGCACCTGCGGCACGCGCCGAACATCCCCCGTCAGGCCAATCTCTCCTGTGACGGCTATATCCGGACTCGCGGGAACGTCCCGCAGGCTCGATACGATCGCAAGCGCAATGGCGAGGTCCGCCGACGGACTGGCGACACGCAGGCCGCCAATGGCGTTGACGAGGATGTCATGCCGCCCAAGCGGCAGACGCATCCGCCGCGAGAGCACGGCGGAGATGAGCAGGAGCCGGTTCAGGTCCACGCCGGAGGCCATGCGCCGGGCATCCACGCCGCCCGCCGGTGAGACGAGAGCCTGAATCTCCACCAAGAGAGGACGGGTGCCCTCCACAATTGGCGTCACGATGGAGCCGGGGGCGGTGGACGCGCGCTCCCGCATCAGCGCGGCTGACGGGTCCGCCACCTCCTGCAGCCCTTTCTCCGTCATCTCCAGAATGGCGATCTCATCCGTGGAGCCAAAACGGTTCTTCACGCACCGCGCGACGCGATACGGGCCCAGGCCTTCTCCCTCCATGGAAAGGACAACGTCAACGGCGTGCTCAAGCACGCGGGGGCCGGCGATTGCGCCATCCTTGGTCACGTGGCCCGTCATGATGACGGGCACACCGCGCCGGCGCGCCCATTCAACAAGCCTCACCCCGCATTCCCGCACCTGCGCGACGCTCCCGGCCATGGCCGATGATTCCGTTCTGAGCGTCTGTATGGAGTCAACAAGCAGCAGACGGGGATTGCGATGATTCAGCCCTTCGAGCAGGACGTCCGCGTTCGTCTCGGAGACTAAAGTCACGCTGTCGCCGGACAGCGCAAGGCGCGCGGCGCGCAGAGCAACCTGCTCCGGTGACTCCTCCCCGGCCGCATAGACGATGTCCCCGTCACCGGCGTCAACGGAGCAGGCGAGCTGCAGCAGCAACGTCGACTTGCCAATGCCGGGCTCCCCGCCGAGGAGAGTGACGCTGCCGGGGACAAGCCCCCCGCCCAGCATCGTCATCAACTCCGGCATGCCGTGCGCGCGTATGCGGGCAGGTTGCGCGGCGGCGGCCTGCATCAGGGCGTTCAGCGGGGCGGGCTCAATGCCCGGCGCCTGTACGCCGCGCCGCCGCGCCCGTCCGTCCTCCGGCGCCACCTCGACAAGGGAACCCCAGGATTCGCAGCGAGGGCAGCGCCCCTCCCAGCGGGAGACCTCTTCCCCGCAGGCGGTGCAGCTATAGGCAACGCGCGGTCGTGGCATCGCGCCAGACCTCACCGTCGCTCAGCTCGTCACCTTGACCGGCTCGCGTTCAGGTGTTGTGACGACCACCGCGTCGTCTTCAAAGTCGATGCGGACCGTGTCGCCCTCGGCAATCTCGCCGCTCAGAATGTCGTCGGACAGCCTGTCCTCAATCATGTCCTGGATGACGCGGCGGAGCGGGCGCGCGCCATAGGCCTCGTCGTAGCCCTTCTCGCCAACGTGGTCGCGCAGCGCGTCGGTGACCTCAATGGTGATCCGCTTGGCCTCCAGCTGCTTCTCCACATCGTGCATCATCAGGTCGACGATCTGCCGGACGTGATCCCGCTCAAGCGCGTGGAAAACGACCTGCGCGTCGATACGGTTGAGGAATTCGGGCCGGAAGAACTGCTTGACCTCATCCAGCACCTTCTCCTTCATCCGCTCATAGGTCTGCTTGCGGACGTCCGTCTCATCCCGCGCGAAGGAGAACCCGATGTTGGAGTTCTTCTTGATCACCTCAGCGCCGATGTTGGACGTCATGACGATGATGGCGTTGCGGAAGTCCACCTTGCGGCCCTTCGCGTCGGTCAGATGGCCGTCATCGAAGATCTGCAACAGGATGTTGAAGACCTCCGGATGCGCCTTTTCAATCTCATCCAGCAGGATGACGCAGTAGGACTTGCGGCGCACGGCCTCGGTGAG
>JAAXGS010000030.1:4867-6958 GCA_012271225.1 Dehalococcoidia bacterium
GTGGCGCTCCATGAACTCCGACATATCCAGGCGGATCAGCGACTCTTCAGAGCCGAACATGAACTCCGCCAGAGCGCGAACCAACTCCGTCTTGCCAACGCCCGTGGGGCCCAGGAAGAGGAACGTCCCGATGGGGCGGCGCGGGTCCTTCAGCCCCGCCCGCGCGCGCCGCACGGCCTTGGACACGTTGAAGATCGCCTCATCCTGTCCGATGATGCGGTTGTGCATGACCTCTTCCATATGGAGAAGCCGCTCACTCTCCTCCGCCGCCAGCCGCGTGACGGGGATGTTGGTCCACATGCTGACGACCTGCGCGATGTCGTCCTCCGTCACCTCGGGAACGGCGTTGGTCTGTTCCTTCTGCCATTCCTGCTCCAGCCGGGCGATGCGCTCCGCAAGGCTCACCTCACGCTCCCGCATCTCCGCCGCGAAATCGAAGTTGGACGCGGCAACGGCGTTGTCCTTCTCCGCCCGCACGCGCTCCAGCGCGCTCATGGCCTCCTTCACGGAAAGCGGCATGGCGGACGCGCGGATCCGCACGCGGCTTGCCGCCTCATCTATCAGATCAATGGCCTTGTCCGGCAGGAACCGATCCGCGATATAGCGTGACGCCAGAGCGGCGGCGGCGGTGACCGCCTCATCCGTGATGGTCAGGCTGTGGTGCTCCTCATACTGCGACTTGACGCCGCGCAGAATCTCAGCCGTATCGTCAGACGACGGCTCCTCCACCCGAACGGGCTGGAAGCGCCGCTCCAGGGCCGGATCACGCTCCACATAGCGGCGGTAATCGTCCAGCGTTGTCGCTCCAATCGTCTGCAGCTCGCCGCGTGCAAGCGACGGTTTCAGGATATTGGAGGCATCCACCGCGCCCTCCGCGGCGCCGGCCCCCACCAGCGTGTGCATCTCATCGATGAACAGAATGGTGTTCTTTGCGGAACGGATCTCATCGACGACCTTCTTGAGCCTCTCCTCAAACTCGCCGCGGTACTTGGTGCCCGCCACAAGCGCGCCCATGTCCAGCGTCACAAGCCGCGCCCCGTTCAGGCTGTCCGGAATGTCACCGCCGATGATGCGCTGCGCCAGCGCCTCCACGATGGCGGTCTTCCCCACGCCGGGCTCGCCAATCAGAACCGGGTTGTTCTTGGTGCGCCGCGAGAGGATCTGGACAACGCGCTCAATCTCCTGCTGACGGCCAATCACCGGGTCCAACTGACCCTCACGGGCGAGGGCCGTGAGATCGACGCCCAACTGATCAAGCGTCGGCGTGCGGGTTCCGGTGCGTCCGCCGGGCTGAGAGACGGACTGGCTGAGAATGCGCTGCGTCTCCGTCCGCACCTTGTCCAACGTGACGTTCAGGCTCTCCAGGACGCCGGCGGCAACGCCGTCTCCCTCTCGCAACAGTCCGATGAGCAGGTGCTCCGTGCCGATGTAGTGGTGAGACATCTCACGCGCCTCATCGACGGCCAACTCAATCACCTTCTTGGCGCGGGGCGTCAGACCGACATCGTTTGTTGGCTGTTTCTGTCCGCGGCCGATGATGAACGTGACGGCCGACCGGATTTTGGAGAGATCAACGCCGAGAGAAACGAGGACTCTGGTGCCGACGCCCTCCGGCTCCCGCGCCAGGCCGAGCAGGACGTGCTCCGTGCCGATGTAATTGTGGTTGAGCTCTCCGGCCTCTTCCTGCGCGAGCGAGAGAACCCGCCGCGCCCGTTCCGAGAATTTCTCAAATCTGCTGGCCATGACTCTCTCCACTCATCCGGTTGTGGTTTCGCGCCCGCGCCTGCTCACGCATTAGTCGTCGTCCTGCTCCGCGCTGAGGTCCTGCGCAGGTTCCTCCACGCGCAGGTTTGGCGTCCATGCCTCCTGGCTCCCCTGATCGGCCTGCTTCAGGCTGAGGCCCAGCCGACGCCGTTCCGGCTCAATTCTCAAGACCTTGACCTGCCTCGTGTCACCTTCCTTAATGACCTCTCGCGGATGATTGATGTGATGATCCGCCATTTCCGAGATGTGGATCAGTCCCTCTATATTACTTTGCTCCAGTCGTGCAAACGCGCCAAACACGGCCAACCGGGTCACCGTCACCTCGAC
>JAAXGS010000031.1 GCA_012271225.1 Dehalococcoidia bacterium
TTCTCTTCCGCTATGCGCGATTTCTCCGGGTCCGCCGAGAACAAGTAGCCGATCACGCCGCCCTGTCCGCCCTTTTCAGGAGCGTCACCCTCCTCGCCGTCCGCGGCGCCGGTGGAGTAGCTGTGGGTAATGCTGCCGTGCTCCATGGTTCCCACCAGCCCGCCCGCATGGAAATTCGTGCTTGTGGCGTCTCCGGTGGCGTAGCTGGCGATGATGACGCCGTTCATGTTGGCGCCCACCAGCCCGCCGGTGGAGCCGGGGGCGGTAGCGTCCCCGGCGGCGTAGCTGATGGCCACGCGGCCGCGGTTGTGTCCCGCCAGTCCGCCGCCGGAGCCGTTTTCGCTGGTATTCGTCACGTCAACGGCGGCGTAGCTGCTGAAGACGCGGCCGGAGCTCTCGTTCTGTCCCACCAGTCCACCGACAAAGTTCGCCGCGCTGGTGATCGTCCCCGTGGCGTGGCTGCCGGACACGTGTCCCTCATTCTCCCCCGCCAGCGCTCCGGTGGTGTCATCCCCTCCCCTCGCCGGCTGCGCGAGAGACGCGGTGGAAACGACGATGTCAACGTTGGTCAGGCCAACGTTCCGGATGATCCCGCCGCTTCCCAGCGTGTCAAAGAGTCCGACGTCCGCCGCGCCGCTGGCCGGTTTGATGACGAGGTTCGCGATTGTCCGCCCGTTGCCCTCAAACGTGGCGGTGAACGCGGCGGGTCCCAGCGGTTCCCATCCCGCCCCGGCGTTCCAGAAATCGTCGCCGGAATCGAATTCCCCGTTCCCGTCTGTATCAAAGTCCAGATCGGCGGCCAGCTCATAGCCCGAGCAGCCGCTCTGCGGGCAATCTCCGGTGAGGGAGGGCGTGTCAGGGAAGGCGGCGGCGTAGTCCGCGTCATTGGCCGCGTCATCCGCCGCGCCGTCGCCGTTCAGGTCCAGGCGGACGGCGTCCAACTGCGTGAGAGTGGCAATCTCAATCAGGCCGTCATCATCCGCGTCATAGTCGATCAGCGTGATGCCCGTGTCCTCCCAGAACAGACGCGGGTAGTGGTTGTGAGACAGGAAGTTCCACGGATCATCGCCGCCGGTGCTGAGGTCATTATCCTCATCGGCGTTGTCCAGGTCCACGTTCCAGTTGGCGTAGATGCCGGTGTAGTCCGTGATCAGCTGCAGCTCCGCCGTGGTCTTGCCCTCGCCGCCGCCGCCGGTTGTCAGCCCGGACGTCTCCGTGTCCCAATAGCTGTCGTCGACCGTCTGTGAGTCGGAGCGCCCCACCAGCCCGTTGATTCTATCGGTGACGTTGGCGGGGACGTTTCCGGTCACCGCGCCGGTGGCGTAGCTGGCGATGATCGTGCCGCTGCCCTGACCTCGCCCCACCAGCCCGCCTGCGCCCACGCCGCCAAAGTTATCGGCATTCGGAGCGTCGACTGCGCCGGTGGCGTAGCCGGCGATGATGACCCCGGCGCGGTTGAGCCCCGCCAGGCCGCCGGCGTAATGGTCGCCGGTGACTGCGCCGCTGACGTAGCTGGTCTCTATCCTGCCCCGGTTGTCCCCCGCCAGCCCGCCGGCGTAAAAATCGGCGTCGATGGTGACGGCAGAGGAACTGCGGGACACGGTCCCGTCATTCTGGCCGACCAGCCCGCCGCCCTCGCTGTTGCTCCCTGTGGCGGAGACTGAGCCGGTGGCGCTCGCGCCGGACACCTCGCCGGCGTTCGTGCCCACCAGGCTTCCCGTCCTCCCACTGGAGCGAGATCCGGTGACGTTAACATCGATCAGTGCGACGTTTCTGAGCAGCCCCTCGGCTCCAAGCCGGCCGAAGAGGCCGACGTCCGCAGTGGCGCTGGTGTCGATGAAGAGATTGCGGATGGCGTATCCGGAGCCGTCCAGGATGCCCGTGTACCCCGTCGACGGGGTGATCGGGTTCCAGCCCGCCCCGCCGTTCCAGTAATCGTCGCCGGCATCGGCCATCCCGTTGCCGTTGGTGTCAAAGTCGATGTCCGCGGCCAGCTCATAGCCCACGCACCCGGTCAGCAGGCACCCCATGCCGGCGGCCGCGTCCGGGAAGGCGGCGGCGTAGCTCGCGTCATTGGCTGAATCATCCGCCGCGCCGTCACCGTTCACGTCCCAGCGGACGGCGTTCAACTGCGCGGGGGTGCTCACTTCAATCAGGCCGTCATCGTCCGCGTCGTAATCCGTGCCGGACGCCTCAACCTGCCACCACAGCTGCGGGTACTCCATGTCCGTTCCAAATACCCATGGCTCATCGCCGCCGGTGGTCAGGTTATTGTCGCCATCGGCGTTGTCAATATCCACGTTCCAGTTGGCGTAGATGCCGGTGTAGGCCGTGGGCGTCTGCAATTCTGAGCTGGTCTTGCCCATCCCGCGGTGGCTGCTTGTCAGCCCGGACGTCTCCGTGTCCCAATAACCGTCGGTCACAATGTGCAGGTCTTTACGATCGGAGTCACTCGGGCTTGGCGCCAGTCCGGCGGCCTCGTCGGAGGTGACGGCGCCGGTGGCGTAGCTGGCGGTCACGGTGGCGTAGCTGTCTCCCAGCAGACCGCCCGCCTGGTTGAGGACGTGACCGGGCAGGGTTGCAACAGGGAGTGTGACAGAGCCGGTGGCATAGCTGGCGGTGATGGGGCCATCGTTGTACCCCGCCAGGCCGCCGGCGGTGTGAGCGGGCGTACTGTCTTCGCCCTCCGCCACGCTCGTGAGCGTCGCGGTGGAGTAGCTGGCGGTGATGC
>JAAXGS010000005.1 GCA_012271225.1 Dehalococcoidia bacterium
AGGAGGCGCTCCAATGGACTTTCGGGAGAATCAGGATGATCAGGCATTCCGCGCGGAGGTGCGTGATTTCATCAGCAGGAACTGGGACAGCAAGGGCTTTGACGGCCACAGCATGGCCGTCCGCTCATGGGACTTCGACATGCAGGAGTCCCGGGACAACGACAAGGAGTTTGTGAAGAAGCTTGTCGATAAGGGCTGGTACACCATGACCTGGCCCAGAGAGTTCGGCGGCGCGGACTATCCCGTCAGCCAGCAGTTCATCTACAAGGAGGAGTTGGCCTACGCGAATGCGCCGTCCGGCTCACCGCAATCGAACATCACCGGCGCGTTGATGTACCACGCCTCGGATGAAGTGAAGGACGAGTTTCTGCCGCCCATGGCGCGGGGCGAGATCGAATGGGCGCAGGGGTTCTCAGAGCCAAACGCCGGCACGGACCTGGCCTCCCTGCAGACTCGGGCCGTGGAGGACGGGGACGATTTCGTCATCACCGGCCAGAAGATCTGGTCGTCCGGCGCGCACCTTGCGGACTGGTATCACGTGCTGGTGCGCACGGACCCGGAGGCGCCAAAGCACCGCGGCATCACGTATCTGCTGGTCAACCTGAAGGATCAGCAGGGCGCCCGCCCGGACGGGCTCACCCTGCGCCCCCTGTATGACATGATGGGCCGCTGGCGGTGGTGTGAGGTCTTCATGGACGGCGTCCGTGTGCCCAAGAAATACGTGCTGGGGGAGGTCAACCGCGGCTGGTACGCCGCCATGACCACCCTCAACTTTGAGCGGACCGGCACGGAGGGGCCCGTGCGGCACATCGGCATCCTGGAGCGGTTTATCGACCTCCTGCGTGAGACGATGTTCAACGGGCAGCCGGTGCTGGCGGACCCGCTTGTGCGCCACAAGCTGGCCGATCTGCGCGTCACCATTGAGGCGGACCGGCAGCTGGCCAACCGCGTCGCGTGGATGCAGGCCCGCGGCGACGTGCCGCAGCATGAGGGCGCGATCTCCGGCTACCGCAACCAACTGACGGCAAAGATGCACTTCTGGCCGACGCTGGCGAAGATCATCGGCGACTACGGCATTCTGAGCCGGGGAGAGGATCGGGCGCCGCACAGCGGCTACTACGGAGCGTACAACGCCATCTCGCTCTCGCTGGGATTCGGCGGCGGCGGCGGCATTCTGCTGGGCCCGAACATCATCGCCCAACGCGGCCTCGGCCTGCCGCGGTAGACACAGGACGGTTCACGCCAGACAGTACCGGGCACCACTGGCCAGCCGGCGTCCTGCGCAGACTTCGATATCGTGCCGCTCTGCCCGCAGGACAGTGTCCTGCGGGCAGAGGGCGGCGTTGTATACTTGCCGCGAAAGGCGACAGGTACGACGGACCACAGCATGGACATTCTTAGATGGACATCGCCGCCATTAATATTCTTGGCATCGCCATCGCGACGATCATCGCCTTCGTGATCGGGGGCGCGTGGTACTCGCCGCTCCTGTTCGCCAAGCCCTGGATGCGGGAGAACGGCTTCACGGATGAGGACCATCAGGGCGCGCTGCTCCGCATCTTTGGCGGGTCATTCGTCCTGCTCCTGATCGCCGGCTACGTCCTCTCGGTCATCATTGGCGATGACGCGACCGTGTGGGAAGGCCTGCGGCTTGGCTTGGCCGTCGGCGTCGCCTTCGTCGCCGCGGGGATGGGCGTTACCTACCTCTTTGAGCGCAAGTCGCCCACGCTGTTCTTCATCAACGCCGGCTACCACATGGTCACGTTCACCCTAATGGGCGTCATCCTGGGCGCAACGGGGTGAGGGGGCATAGCCGGTGACTGGTATACTACCTCTTTGAGCAGGTAAGAGAGGGCGATATGACGACCGCACCTAAAGGCCGCCGGCAACAGCAGGGCGCAGCGTCGGAAGAGTCGGGGGATACGGCTAGCGACGCAGGCCTGCACCTCCCCAGCCTGTCGATCACCGGGTTTCGCGGCATCGATGAGTTACACATCCCCAGACTGGGACGTGTGACGCTGATCGTAGGCGATAACGGCGTGGGCAAGTCGACGGTCCTTGAGGCGGTTCGACTCTATGCGTCACGGGGTGACAGTCTCGCCATCACTGACATTCTGGCGGACAGGGAAGAGTTCTCTGCGTTTTATAATGCAGACGGTGACGTACAGGGTGACATCCATTGGCCGAGGATATTCCACTCAGAAGGGAGAGACAGAACGAACCGTATTGCCATCAGCACATTGCCTCAGGCGGAGGACGGAAGCGGGCTTGTGATTGAGACCGTTGACTTGGCAGAGGACTCACCAGAGGTTATACGTCGTAAGCGTGAAATGGGTGTTGGTGACTTTCGAGGCACGTTCTTTGCTCAGATGGTTAGCTACGGGGACAAGCAATGGCGTCTGAGTATACCCGACCTAGTGCCGCATGTTGCATCATGGACGCCTTTGGAGGAGTCTGGGCCTGAGAATATCTTTGATGTGCACGCCGAAGTACCGCCGATCAAATGGCACTTGATTGAACCAAATCTGCCGAACAATGAAGACATCGCCAGGGATTGGCAAGAGAACCGGAGGATAGACCCTCTGTATAGTTCCAGAAGAATAGTTGAAGGCGTCATTAAATCAATTGCAGGCGTTGACCTCGATCGTGTGGGCCTTTCTGTTTATAAAGACGACTCCGGCAAAGAGAAGAGTCACGTCGTAGCTGTCACAAAGGATGACCCGCTTGGGAGACCGCTAAAAAGCCTGGGGGAGGGCGCGTATAGACTTCTCGTGCTGGCTCTGGCTCTGAACAAGTCAATTGACGGGTTCCTGCTCATCGATGAGGCCGAGAATGGAATCCATTACTCGCGCCACGAAGACTATTGGCGAATACTTATAGAGATCGCCGTCGAGTATAACATTCAGGTATTGGCCACCACGCACAGCTATGACTGCATACGCGGGTTCGCACGCGCCATTAGTTCCAAAGAAGATGGCACCGGTATGTTGATACGCTTGGATAAGGACGAAAATGGCACTCTTACGGCTGCCGGGTATACGCATGAACTGCTTCAGATCATGGATGAACTGAGCTTAGAAGTGCGCTGATTTGATGGCGCAACGAAACAACCGGCCGCCTAGGACTCCGCGGCCCCAAAGGGTTCTGCTTGTTGAAGGCACCGATGATGAAAATGTTATAAGGCATCTTATGGAAGCAGGTGGCTCTGAACTGAATTTTGAAATTCAAGAACAGAAGGGGTTCTCTGGAGTCCTAAACGCGGCTAGATTTCATTGGCTTGGGAATCTGCTGGCAATTGGTATAGTTGTGGATGCAGATGATAACATAGATAGACAGTGGGCAAATGTTTCACGTTCAATCGCTGGAGACCCGATATATCGAAATCTCCCCGACAAACCCGAGACGGCGGGTGTAATCGTGCCGGGGCTGCCCCGCCTTGGTATTTGGATATGGCCAGACAATAAGAGTTCTGGCGAACTGGAAGACTTCATTTTCAGAATGATCCCTCAACCCGATCCTGTCTGGCCCAGATCAGAACGATACGTCGACGATATCCCCGAGGACGCCCGCCGGTTTCCTCCACACAAGGCATTGCGGGCGAAAGTTCATGCCTGGATGGCTACTCGCGAGCGCCCGCGCCCTATGTGGGCCGGTATTAGCGCGAAAGACCTTGTGCCTGATGAGAATAGCCGTGCCTTCCTTGATTGGCTTCGCCGCCTATTCGGTGACGACATTCCTTGATTTCACTGCCCCACCTCCACCCTCTCCTCACCCCCCATCGTATAGACTATGCGTGAGTGAGGAATGAGGAGAAGCAGGCAGATAGGTAGGCAACTAGCCGGCTGACACGGCGGGCAGGCGGGGGAATGTAACGTGGATATCGACTTCATTGGCGTCATCGGCGTCATTCTTGCGACGGTGGCGGCGTTTGGGCTTGGCGCGGTGTGGTTCATGCCGCGCGTCTTTGGCACGTTCTGGATGCGGGCGAACGGGTTTCCGGATGACGACCCCGGCGCGCCGCCCCGGGCGTTTGCCTCCGCGTTCATCCTTATGCTTATCGCCAGCTACGTCCTCTCGGTCATCATTGGTGATGGCGCGACCGTGTGGGAAGGCCTGCGGCTCGGCCTGGCCGTCGGCGCGGCATTCGTCGCCGTCGGCATCGGCGTTCTCTACCTGTTCGAGCGGCGCTCCGCCACGCACTTCTTTGTCAACGCAGGCTACATGATCGTCGCGTTCAGCGTCATGGGCATCATCATCGGCGCAACGTCCTAGCGCTGAGCCGCCCCTCCGCGCATCTGACCACCATCTTCTGCGCTGCTACCCCTTGACCGCGTACCGCGCCGCCACGCAGTCGCGTTCAGCGTCATGGGCATCATCATCGGCGCAACGTCCTAGCGCTGAGCCGCCCCTCCGCCCCTCCGCGCATCTGACCATCGTCTTCCACGCCGTTATCCCTGACCGCGCTTGTGGCCGCCTGAGACTGTCCTATCCGCCCACGCGCTGGCCGCTGTTGCGCCCCTCCCCTCCACCTCCGCGGATAACGGCCGCGGAGAGACGGAGATGCCTCGCCAGTGCCCATCATGTCGTCGGTGATAAGAGCGGACTTGCCGCAGCGGATGGTCGTGAATAGTCTGTAAGATAGTGTCTGTGTCTGGCGGACACGTGGGTGGTGTCAGGCAATCGGGAGGCGTCCATGAGAACCCTGCGCGCCATGCGGTTACCGCGCCGGTTACTCTCCGGCCCGCCGCGCATCGCCTGTCTGGTCATGTTGACCCTCGCCATTGTGGGCCTGGCGCTGCTCTCCGCGTGCGCCGCAGATGACCCCGCCCCAGCGCCCGCGCCGACGGAACACGCGCCCTTGTCTCCGCCGTCCGTCACCGTCCTCCCCTACATATCCCCAACCAGTACCAGTATGCCCACTCCAATACCTGTAATACCTGTCACGATTACTCTTGATCTGCCCAATCATCTGCTCAATCCAACCCCCGAACCCACAGGATGGACCCCTCACGGAATACGCGTTACGCCACCCAGTTCGAACACCGTTTTTATCGCAGCCTTCGCACCGCTGCTGTGTGACCCTCCCCAGGGAGTCACCGCGGCAGATTGGCCGCTGCCTGATGAACCCTATCCATTCTGGCGCTTTGGCCATGACGCCTACCGCCTGCGCGACGGCCGAATACTGATGAGCGGTGGAGAGACGGGAGTTGCGAGCGAGAATGTTATGAGTTGGTACCCTCTCCCAACGATGATTGACAGCTATGATCCGCAGCAGGCCAAGTGGTGCGGCATTCTCCTGCCGGAAGATATGGCGTCCGAAGTAGGGTCCATTGATAGCCAGGTGGAGTTGGGCGACGGATCCCTGTTGCTGATTGTCCACATTCACCCGAAGGATCCGAGAGATAACACGACGGTTGGCGCGATTCTCCTTGATACGCAAACGTTGACGTTCCGCAGACTCGCCCCGCCGATTGTTCAATCGGCCTACGCCCGGGTGGCCCTGCTTAAGGACGGCAGAGTGCTGCGCGTGGGCGGGGTGTTCACAGACTCCGGTCCGATCCCGATCTCGGCGGGAGACACGTTCGCGTCAACCGTCGCAGAGATCTACGACCCAGCAACAGATAGCTGGACACTCGCTGCGCCGATTGCTCCGGAGCCCCGCATTTCCCGTCCCACAGAGTTCGCGTCATCACAATGGCTATTCCCAATGCCCGATGGACGGGCCCTCTTACTGCGCCTGGGAACCCATGCCAATCTCCCCGACACCCTGCCCAACAAGGACGTTACCGATACAGAATGGTTGCTGCTCCTGGCAACCGGCGCCGGTTGGTCCAGGGAAGGACGCATCGAGATATATGAACCCGCCACAGACTCATGGAGCACAGTGTCCGCAGTTCCCGCGTTTCGAGGGGAGAGTCCCGACCGGGTTGTGTTTACTTCCGCGAACAAGGTGTTCATCTTCTCTTCTGACGGAGTGTCTGTCTACGATCTGTCAACGGACATATGGAAAAAGTACTTCAATCCCCGCGGCGTGCCGTCTGAGGTGGTCGTCACTGAGCTGCCGGACGGACGCCTGCTCATTTCAGGCGGCTCTGTCCATGTCGATCAGCAAAATTGGCGACCAACGACGCGGACGGAGATTTTCGATCCGGAGACCCGGCTCTGGGCGCCCGGGCCTGATCTGGCCGAACCCCGGCACAGCCATTCAGTGACGTTACTACCGGACGGCAGCGTGCTGCTCTTTGGCGGAATCGGCATGGTGGCGGATATCGATGAGATTGCCTTGTGGAATACCTTAGAGTTGATCTCCGCGTCCCAACTGGCTGCAGTTGATACCGTTACCGTTCCTGAGCACATAACTCGCGCCTGGTCAAGCTGCATTGCTACAGGTAGGGTGAAGCCTTTGCCCGCCTCATCCCGCACGATCCCAGACCTGCCGGAATCACCCGAGGCGTTGCTTGACATGGCGCGTCTGGCCATGAATGAACTCCGTTCGTACGCTTCTGAAGAAATAGTTCACCCGGGTTGGAGGGGTGTTCCGTCACAGATGCATGAGCTTGAGCAGGAAAGCCCGGATTGCATATACACCCAAACTCGCTATGAAGCACCCAACCACATTAGCAGAGCCCATCGTACTCTAGCGGACGGGCGGGCGCAGGAGGAATCGGCGGAAATCCACATTGCCGAAACCCGCTATGCACAGAATGAATTCATCCGGGATTACGGCACATGGGGCGCATGGTTGGTGGACACATGGTTGGCGCGGGAAAGCGATCCCTCCGCTGCTCTGAGCGATTTGCCTCACACCGTCTTAAGAGGGCACGGATCGATCCCCCTCACATTGGTTGGAGTCGAAGTGCTGGACGATGTGGATGTGTATCATCTAAGTGTATACTACAACTATTCTGGATGCAGAAGAACTGAATTCTTCGACTACTGGATTGGCGTCGATGACCATCTATTACGGCAATTTGTCTACAGAGTAACTTCTCCATCCGCCGGTCAAGTCGCTCCGTTCCCGGACCACGGAATCACTAAGTCTAGTAGCCCTCCATGCTGGGGTGAAACTGCCCGTCACGACGCTATTGATCCTTACGTTAGTCTCATCAGGATCCACTCCTTCAATGAGGACTTCAACATCCAGCCGCCGGAGAACGTTGTATCTGCCGAATCGATACCGATGGCCGAATGACGGTTCGCGCCCGGTTCCAGTAGATCGGGCAGCGGGGGGCTCTCATATCCGCCGCCGCCCACACGCCCGGTGCCAGAGCCGCCCGCCGCCGGGCTTTACTCTTTACCCCGCCGCGCGGCAGTGCTACCCTTGCCCGCAGGCGGGCGGCCTCTTTGAGGCGAGACTGCCGCCAACAGCAGACAGAGTGGATGGATGAGGGGAGGCAACAGGGAAATGGACTTCTCCACAAACACCGCCGATGAGGCCTTTCGGACCGAGCTCCGCGCGTTCCTGTCCCGGGAGTGGGACCCCCGGGACTATGACGCCTACGCCATGAACGTGTGGTCGTATGACTTCGACAACGCCGGCGCGCGCGACCACGCCAAGCAGTTTCAGCGGAAGCTGATTGAGCGCGGCTGGTGGACGATGGCCTGGCCGGAGGAGTACGGCGGGCAGGACGCGCCCATCTCACGGCAGCTTGTCTACTCGGAGGAGATGGCGTATCACAACGCCCCCGCCTCCCAGCCGCAGGCCAACGTTGCCGGGGCGATCATGATCCACGGCACGGACTGGATGAAGGACACGTTCCTCACCGGCATGCAGAACAACACCATCGATTGGGCGCAGGGGTTCTCAGAGCCGAACGCGGGAACGGACCTGGCATCGCTGCAGACGCGGGGTGTCGAGGACGGCGATGATTTCGTCGTCACCGGGCAGAAAATCTGGTCGTCCGGCTCCCACTTCGCCAACTGGTACCACGTGCTTGTCCGCACGGACCCGGCCGCGCCCAAGCACCGCGGCATCACGTATCTGGCCATGCAGCTCAAGGATGACGCGGGCAATCAGATGCCCGGCATCACCCTGCGCCCCCTGTATGACATGCTGGGGCGCCGCCGCTGGAATGAGGTGTTCATGGACGGCGTGCGCGTGCCGCGCCACCAGATCATCGGCGAGGTCAACCGCGGCTGGTACGCAGCGATGACCACGCTCAATTTCGAGCGGACGGGCATCGATGGCGCGGCGCGGCTCATCGGCGTGCTGGACCGGTATCTGAATGAGATGCGCGGCGTCACATTCAGCGGGGAGTCTCCGCTGAACGACGATGTCACACGGCATCGGCTCGCGGACGCCCGGATCACATTGGAGGCGGACCGCATGCTCGCCTACCGCGTGGCGTGGATGCAGGCGAACGGGCAGGTGCCGCAGGCGGAGGGGGCGATCTCCGGCTACCGGGCGCTGGCGACGGCCAAGTTCACGTTCTGGCCGGCCCTGGCAAAGGCGATTGGCCCGTACGCCGCGCTCCTCAAGGGGGAGAGCCGCGCCCCGGGCGGCGGCCGATTCGGCACGAACTACGCGCTGTCAATGACCACCGGGTTCGGCGGGGGTGGGGGCCTGGCGCTCGGCCCCAACATCATCGCCCAACGCGGACTGGGCCTGCCGCGGTAGGAGGGACTCGCCTCAGGGACGCGAGCCGGGAACGCTAACTCATCTGTCTTGTGGATAAGTCCAGCGGGGCGGAGTCCCGCCCGACCGCGAACTCGTGGCCGGGTCGTGACGGCTCACGAAACGTGACGGAGTCATAGAAGTCATCCAGCGCGACGAACAGGCCGTTTTCCTGCGCCCACCGCCGCATCCGCTGGTTGGTGGCATGAGCCCATGAGAGTATCTCAATCCGCCAACCGCGGGTGTGCATCCTTTCCAGTGTGCTGTGAAACCCCGTGCCCTCCAGGTATCCGGCTCCGTCACCGATGAGCAGAACCGCTATCCCGGGATCATCAATATGGTCGGCCAGGTCTTCAAGCATCCGCACCTGTAATATCCGATCCGGAACGTCCTGCTCACCGCGATACGGATCGCCGCGATCATACAGTCGAACCTCTACTCCCCTGCTCTCGAGGCGGTTCCAGAGTTGGCGCATTTCCGGAGGGACTGAGCCGGCCGCAATCGCGCTGTGAACCGGACGGTCTGCGTGAGCAAGGCGAAGCATGGCCTCGAAGTCTATGCGAATGAGATAGCGAGCTCCGGGGGTGCCGTTGTGTTCTTCCGCGAGCCGCTGCGCCTCGTGAAGAATGTTCGAGTTGTCCCAGTAAATGAATACCTTATCCATAGCCGCCAGTATACTGACTGAGTATGAAACGCCGCCTTGCGCCCCCCTTGCCGCGCGTGGCAGCCCCTCAGTTGCAGTGACCATCCCGCGCCAGCGCAGCATCGCAGCCCCAGTACATGAGGAGGACAGAAACCAGAACCAATGACGCAGCAGACGGCTCCGCAGTTATCAAAGTCACGATACATCGCAGGTTTGCAATGCCTCAAACGGCTCTGGCTTGAGGTCTACCGCCATGACCTGGCGGATGAGGTCAGCGCAGGCCAGCAGGCCCTGTTTGACAGCGGAACCGCCGTCGGCGAGTTGGCGCGCAAACGTTTCCCCGACGGGGTCCTCATACAGGAGCCGTACTACGCTCACGCACAGGCGGTGCGGTCAACGCAGGCGTTATTGAGCGATGTCTTTCGTCCTGCGCTGTATGAGGCGGCGTTTGCCTGGCAGGACATCCGAACACGAGTCGACATTCTTGCGCGTGTCACTCCCCGGGAATTCGATCTCATTGAAGTCAAGTCAAGCACAAGCCTCAAGAAGAAGGAGCACATTCCGGACATTGCCATCCAGCTGTATATCACGGAAGGCTGCGGAGTTCCCGTCCGACGGGCATGTCTGATGCACATCGATAACTCATACGTGTATGAGGGCGGCGAGCACGATCTGGACAGGCTGTTCACGTTGGAGGATGTCACGGACAGGGCGCGGCGCTACATCGAGACGGAACTGCCCGCCGCCCTGGAGGGCATGCGGGGGACGCTGCAGCAGGACGCCGCCCCGCCAATCGAGACGGGCCGCCAGTGCGCCGCCCCATACCGCTGCTCCTTCTACGACCACTGCCATCAGAATCAGCCGCCGCATCCAATTCTTGAGTTGCCCCGACTGGGCAAGGCGGGCTATGAGCAGTTGTCCAACGCCGGCATCCGGACCATCGACGCTGTCCCGCCCGATTATCCCGATCTGACTGAATTGCAGCGCCGTGTGTGGAAAAGCGTGACCACCGGGCAGCCGCACATCGGCCCGGATCTCGCCCCGCGGCTGAGGGAGATACGCGCCCCAATCACCTTCATGGACTTTGAAACCCTGAGCGCAGCCGTTCCTGTCTACATTGGCACGCGACCGTATCAGAACATCCCATTCCAGTGGTCGCTGCACGTGAGGGACGCGGACGGCGCGCTGAGCCACAGCGACTTTCTGGGCGATGAGGGCGCCGATCCCCGCGAGGACTTTATTGATAGCCTGCTGACGGCTCTGCCGGAGCAGGGGTCAATTGTCGTCTACTCAGACTATGAGGAGCGGGTGCTGCGGCAACTGGCGAGTCAGTATCCAGGGCACGCGGACAGGCTGCTGGGCTTGTGTGAGCGACTTGTCGATCTTCTGCACATCGTCAGGGAGAATTATTACCATCCGGAGTTTCACGGCAGCTTTTCCATCAAGTCGGTGCTCCCGGCGCTGGCTCCGGAGTCAACATACGCGCAACTGGACATTGCGGACGGGCGGGCGGCCTCAGCGGCCTACGCGCGCATGGTTGTCGGGGAAACGCCCGCCTCTGAACGGGCGGCAATCCGCGAGGCGCTGCTAATCTACTGCGCGCAGGACACCGAGGCGATGGTCCGCGTCTACGATGCGCTTGTTGCCGCGTCACGCGGCGCGGGGTAAGCGTAGGGTCGGCTAGCCCTGTTCCTTTGTCTCTTGTGTCTCACGAAGTCTCTCCGGTGGATACACCGCCATCACCGCCCGGAGGCTGTCGCCGACACTCTGCCACGCCCTGTCCATTGCTCTGGCCGTCTTCACCTCGAGGGGGGCACGCCGTACAGGTTGATTGAGTGATCCGGTGAAATCAAAGATGCGCGCAATCCCATCCAGCAGCGGATGTAGACGCTGACGGCTGCTCAGGACACCATTTCCACCATGCGCCGTCCGAAGCGACTTCTCTCGAACCATTCGGATCGCCTCCTCCCCGCGGTCAACCATCATTCTACTTGACAACGCAAGAATTCTGGCCATGATTCATCAAGCATCACCGCTGTAGCCGTTGTTCGTGTCTTCCGCAGCCTGTGGCCACCTCCCAACTCACCAAGGTTTAGTAGGCAACATACGCTTAATCAATCACGACTGCCGACTCATCACGTCGCATCGTCTATTTCGGCTGCCGGCACAGACGGCTCCGCGCCGCCGTTCACCCTGCCCGTCGCCACAAGCCGCCGCACCAGCGGCCCAAACGTCAGCCCCTGCACCAGAATGGAGAATATCACCACGATATACGCGGCCGTCAGCAGCAGATCACGCTCGCTTGAGGCCGGAATAGACAGCGCCAGCGCAATCGATATCCCGCCCCGCAGCCCGCCCCACGTCAGGATCGCCACCGTGCCCGGGCCGAATCGGCGGCTGCCGAAGGCTCGAAACACCGCCGCCGGACCCGCAATGCTGATAAACCGCGCCAGCAGCACGGCGCCGATGGCCAGAATGCCCGCCGCCACCAGCTCTCCCGTCACGCTGATGATGATCACCTCAATACCGACCAGAATGAACAGGACGGCGTTCAGGATTTCGTCAAGCAGCTCCCAGAAACGATCCACATACTCGCGGGTGACCTCTGACATCGCCATGACGCGGCCGTAGTTTCCGATGATGATGCCCATGACCACCACCGTGATCGGCCCGGAGAAATGGAGAGCCGTGGCCAGCGCATAGCCTCCGGAAACGAACCCCAGGCTCAGCAGCACCTCAACCTGATAGGCATCGATCCCTCGCATCAGAACCAGGAGCAGCGCGCCCAGCGCCAGGCCAAGCACAACACCGCCCACCGCCTCCTCTGTCAGGAACGTCAGCACCTCGCCGATGTTCGGCTCCTGCCCGCTGACCGCAACGCTGAGCACCGTCAGGAACAGCACGACGCCAATGCCATCATTGAACAGCGATTCGCTGGCAATCGTCGTCTCAATGCTCTTTGGCGCCCTGACGTTCTTGAGGATGCCAAGCACGGCGACGGGATCCGTCGGGGCAATGAGCGTGCCAAAGACCAGGGCGTAGATGTACGGGAGATCAAAGCCGAGAACGCGGGCGATGAGCCAGAACAGCGTTCCGGCGGTGGCCGCGGAGACGACCACGCCAAGCGACGCGAACGTCGCGACGGGCGCAACCGCCGCCCGCAGCTGCGCAAGGTTGATGTGGAGCGCTCCGGCGAAGAGAAGGTATCCCAGCAGCCCGTGGAGCACCACCTGATCAAAGGCGATGGCCTCCACCAATTCCTCCGCGCGCCCCGTGTCAATGACCCCGATCGCGCCGCCGGCCACCAGCGCCAGGGAGCCAAGAAGCGCCATCGACATCAGCGCCACCGTGGTCGGCAGGCGCAGGAACCGATGGTTCACGTAGCTGGCGAGCGCCGCAAACGCGAGCACCGCCGCCAGCGTGTTCAGGAAGGTGATGGGACCGCTCATGCGTCAGTATGTGATTCACAGGGAGCGGCGCGCAACCTGAAACGCCCGCCGTGATCGGCTTCCCCGCGCGGCGACAGGCCGCAACGCGGGCATCCGATCCATCGCCTCAGACGCCGCGGGACATACAGGACGGCTACAGAGGGTTTACGTGATGGCGCGCGCGTGCTATCGTTCACCCGTTGAGACAGGGAGCAACCCGCGCGCCGGTGGGCACAGACGGCAGGGTTGCCGGATAAGGGGGGATAGTCCACATGGACTTCCGATTTACGCCGGAGGCGCAACAGATCCAGCGGGACGCCATTGCGTTCACCGAAAAGGAATGGGAGCCCGGCCAGTGGGATACCCAGATCCTTGTCAATTGGCACCACCAGGTTGACGAGGCCGAGGAGGCGATCAACGTCTTCGAGAAGAAGCTGGTGGACAAGGGCTGGTGGACAATGCACTGGCCCCGGGAGTTCGGCGGGCAGGACGCCCCCATTGAGGTACAGTTGGCCTATCGGGAGGCCATGTCCTACGCCGGCGCGCCCGCGTCACTGGGCGGCGGCCTTGTCGCCCCCGTACTGATGCTCGCCGCGCCCAAGTGGATGCAGGATGAGTTCCTGCCGGGCATCGCCAGCGCGGACCTTGAGTTCTCCCAGGGCTTCTCTGAGCCGGACGCCGGCTCGGACCTCGGCTCGCTCAAGACGCGCGCCGTCCGCGACGGCGATGACTATCTGATCAGCGGACAGAAGATCTGGGGAACGTACCGAAACCCGTGGATCCACATTCTGGTGCGGACGGACCCGGACGCGCCAAAGCACCGCGGCATCACCTACCTCCTCGCGCCCCTCAAGGACGCGCAGGGCGACCTGATGCCGGGCGTGCA
>JAAXGS010000032.1 GCA_012271225.1 Dehalococcoidia bacterium
CCTGCTGCTTGTCGGCGCGGACACTGGCCGCGACGGCATCCACGGCGCGACGTTCGCCTCCGTCGATCTCTCGGAGGAATCGGTGGAGCGCCGCCCCGCCGTGCAGGTGGGCAACCCGTTCATGGAAAAACTCGCCATGGAGGCGTGCCTGGAGATCGCGGCGGCGGGGCTGCTGGTCGGCATGCAGGATCTTGGCGCGGGCGGCCTCACAAGCGCTGTCGTTGAGTGCGCGGCGCGGGCCGACACCGGGGTTGATGTTGATGTTGCCCGCGTGCCGCGCCGGGAGGAGGGCATGACGCCGTATGAGGTCATGCTCTCTGAGTCACAGGAACGGATGCTGCTGGTGGTTCCACCGGAGAACGTGGCCGCGGCGCGCGCCGTCTGCAGTCGGTGGGGCCTCGCGTGCGATGAGATCGGCGTTGTGACGGACGGAAACCGCGCGGTGATCCGCGACGGCGGCAGGATCGTTGGCGATATGCCAATCGCCGCGCTGACTGAGCCGCCCGCCTATGAACTGTCCGGCGCGGAGGATGAGCGGGTTGCCGCGCTGCGAGATCAGGATGTCTCCGCGCTGCCGCAGCCGGCGGACTGGAACGCCGTCCTTCTGCGCATGGTGAGCGCGCCGTCACTGGCGAGCAAGCGGCCGGTGTATCGACAATACGACCATCAGGTTGGCAATAACACGGTGCTCTCGCCGGGGCAGGCGGACGCGGCCGTTCTGCGCATCAAAGGGACGGGAAAAGGCATTGCCCTGACCATCGATGTGAACCCGCGTGCGTGTTCCCTGCACCCGTACACCGGCGGCGCGCTGGCCGTTGTGGAGGCCGCCAGAAACCTCTCCTGTGTGGGCGCCCGCCCCCTGGCGATCACCGATTGCCTGAACTTTGGCAACCCGGAACGGCCGGCGGTCGCGCATCAGCTTGAGCAGGCCGTTCGCGGCATGGCGGACGCCTGCGCGGCGCTGAACATCCCCGTGATCAGCGGCAATGTCAGTCTGTACAACGAATCGGGCGACGGGCCGATTGACCCCACGCCAACCGTGGGGATGGTCGGCGTGCTTGATGACATCACGGCGCGATGCGGGGCGGGATTTCGTGAGCAGGGCGACCGTATCATGCTCATCGGCGCGGCGAGCACGGCGCTGCCCGTCGCTGCGCTTGGCGGCAGTGAGTACATCGCGCGGACGCATGGCGTTGCGGCGGGTCGTCCAATGGCGGACCTTGAGAGGGAGGTGAAGACCCAGTCCCTGGTGCGTGAGGCCATCGGCCGCGGCCTGCTCCGGTCGGCGCACGATGTCTCGGAGGGCGGGCTGGCGGTGACCATCGCGGAGTCTTGCATGACGGGCGGGACGGGCGCTGAGATCGATCTTGACCTGCTCGCAGCCGCTCGGGTTGACGCGGCGCTGTTCGGCGAGCCCCCGGCCTGCGTGGTGGTCTCCACCGCGCCGGATGACGCGCATGCGGTGCGGGCGCTTGCCGCGGAGCGCGGCGTGGCGCTGCGCGAGATCGGGATTGTGGCCGGTGACACCCTGCGAATACGCGGGCTGGTGGACCTGCCCGTTGCCGCGCTTGCAGAGGCGTGGGAAGGCGCGCTGCAGAACGACTAAAGCAGGACTGCTCCCACAACAGAGTTCTTTGGTCATCATGGCTCTCAAGAGGGCCGCGAGAGCGCCGTGAAATAGGTCGCCGCGGGGCGTTCCAACCCTTGCGGACATGGCCTCGCGGCGGCTACCCTAGACTGTCCGCCGCGGGGGTGGCTTCCGATGATCACGTGGGGCGCGAAGCCGTGGGACGGCTTCGCACAGTGGCAGAGCGGCACGGCGGCTGGGGCGGATTTGACGAAAAAGAACCAACGTGCTATTTTTGATCGAAAGGAACCATGATGAAGGTCGTGCTCATCGATGAGGCGCCGGGGCTGGGCATCGCGGGAGATGTTCGTGACGTCAGGGACGGGTACGCGCGCAACTACCTGATTCCCAAGAGGCTGGCCGTTCCGGCAACGCCACAGGAGTTGTCGCGCGCTGATGCGCGCCGCCGCGCCGAAATCGCCCGCCGCACAAAGCTGAATCTGGAGATGGAAAGCGTGGGCAAGCGGCTTGAGGAGGACAGGCTGCTCATTCCGGTCCGCGTGGGCCCGGGCGGCCGCCTGTACGGCAGCGTGACGTCCGCGGAGATCGCCACAGCGGTCAATGAGATGATGGGCGTTGAGATTGACCGCCGCGCTGTTCCGCTCACCCAACCCATCCGCGCCCTGGGGCATCATCAGGCGCCGGTGCGGCTCGCGCCGGATGTGATCCCCATGGTGACGATCACGGTCTACGCGGAGGGGACGGAACCGCCGCCCCTGGTGGATGAGGCTGCCGAGGATGCCGACGGCGCGGAGGAAACCCCCGAGGAAACCGGCGGCGAGAATGCGGCCGCCGAAGCGCGGGATGAGGCGGAGGCGGCGCCGGCAGCCACAGCGCCGGAAGACGGAGACGCCGCCGCTGCGGACGGGGATGCCGGCTAGGAGCGGAGCTCCCGGACCTCCGGCCATGGCCGACGGCGGCCGGTGGAACGGGCGGAACCGGGGTGGTTTGTGTACACCGAGCAGTTACCCCCGCACGATGATCATGCTGAGGAGTCCGTCCTCGGTTCCCTGCTGATCGACGGCGAGGCCGTCACCGGGGTGCAGGGCATCCTGGAGCCCGTCGATTTCTTCCGACAGAGGCATGCGTGGATCTATGACGCGTGCGTGTCGCTCTTTACCCGCAATGATCCGATCAGCCAGGTCAGCGTCGCGGATGAACTCTCACGCCAGCATCGTCTCGATGAGGTTGGCGGGCTGCCGTTCCTGAGCCATCTGATTGCCGTTGTGCCCACGTCCGTGTACGCGGACAACTATGCCCGCGTGGTGCGGCGGCTCTCCATTCACCGTCAGCTGATCACAGCAGGGGCGCAGATCGCGGACATTGGCGCGCGCGCCGGGGACGATGAGGAGGAGTCTCTCCGCAAGGCTGAAGAACTCCTCTACCGGATGCGGCTTGGCCGCACAACGCGCGATCTCGAATCGCTGCACGACGTGCTTGACCGATACGTTGAGGAGAGCGGGCAGGTCACCGCCGGACATATCGGCGGCGTGGAGAGCGGGTTTGCCGATCTCGACCGCCAGCTTGGCGGCGGCTTTCAGCCGTCGGACCTGCTCATTCTCGCCGCGCGTCCCGGTGTCGGCAAAAGCGCCTTCGCCCTGAACGTGGCCAAGTCCGCGGCGGCAACACTTCGCGCGGACGGCCGCCGTCGCACCGTCGCGTTCTTCAGCCTGGAAATGGCGTCAGAGCAGGTGGCGGAGCGCCTGCTGGCGGGTGAGTCCGGCGTCAACTCCACGCGCATCCGCACGCGAATATGGACGGACTATGAAGAGGGCGCGATCATGAACGCCGTGGGGCGGCTGGCCGATCTGCCACTCTACATAGATGACTCCGTCACACTCGGCATCGTCGAGCTGCGCTCCAAGGCCAGACGGCTTCACCTGGATGAGGGGCTGGACCTGATCGTCGTGGACTATCTGCAGCTGATGACGGGCGCGAACTTTGCCGGAAACCGCGTTCAGGAGATCAGTGAGATATCGCGTTTCCTCAAGGCGCTTGCGCGGGATCTGAACGTGCCCGTTCTGGCGCTGTCCCAACTCTCCCGCGCCGTTGAAAGCCGCCCCCGCCATGAGCCGCTGCTGTCAGACCTGCGGGAGAGCGGGGCCATTGAGCAGGACGCGGACGTTGTGCTGTTCCTCTATCGCGCGGACATGGTCTACACCGGGGAGGAATGGGAGCGGCAGCACCCGGATCAGGAGTATCCGCGCGGCATCGCGGATGTCATCATCGCCAAGCACCGCAACGGCCCGACCGGCCGCATGCAGGTTGTCTTTGAGGAAAGGACGACCACGTTCAGGAACGCAGCGCGCGCCGGGGGCGGCGCCGCCCCGGACGGCTACTACTAGCGCGGCCCTCAGCGGTATGTGCGACGTGACAGGGTATCGGAGGGATGGCGATCGTGCGCGGCCTTGAGCAGTTCCCCGGCTTTCCGACGCAGACGCATGCGACGCCCGTGCCGGAGGCGTTCTACGCGGAGGTGCTGCCCCACCTGACCCGGCTGGCGGAGGTCAAGGTTTTTCTTGTCGCTCTCCGCCGCATTCGCCGCCAGAGGGGCGCAATCCGCCTGGTGACGGCGCGAGAACTGGTGAGCGCGCCGGAGATCGGCGCGCTCACGGAGGCGCGGGACGGAGACGCCGCGCCGCATCATGACGGAGATGACGGCGGGCCGACGGACGACCGTGAGGCCATCGTGCGCGGCGTGATGGCGGCGTTCACGGAGGCCGGGGTGTTCATTGGCATTCCGCTCTCCGATGATGACGCGGCGTATTTTCTCAACGACTCCGAGGGCCGCCGCGCCGCGGAACGGGTCCGGGCCGGCGCCGCCGCCGTGACGCCGGCCCCCGCGCCGGCCCACGGCGAGCGTGAGACCGCGCCGCAACCCGGCATGATCTTCCGTCTGTATGAGGACACCATCGGGCCAATACCGGGCGCGGGCATCGCGGAGGAGCTGGCGGAGGCGGAACGGGAGTACCCCGCCTCATGGATTCAGGATGCCTTTCAGGAGGCCGCGGCGCACAACGCCCGCAGGTGGGCGTATGTCCGCGCCATCCTCAGGAAGTGGAGAGACAGAGGTAAGGGAGATGGAACGACTGAGCGACGCTCTGCAGAGGATCGCTACCGCGGGGGCAAGTACGGACAGGTCGTCCGATGGCGGTGACGGCGGCGCAGGTCCGCATGAGACAGCAAGCCCGCGAGCGCCGATGAGCGCCCCGGCCCCGGAGACGGAGGACTCCCACTGTTCCACGTGCGGCGGCCTGGGTTGGGTCAGCCGCGATCTTCCGCTGGATGATCCGGCATTCGGGCAACTGATCCCCTGCGCCTGCCGCGCAGAGGAACTGAGGCGAGAGCGCCTGAGGCGGCTGCAACGCTATGGGCAACTGGAGCCCTACGCCCACATCACCTTCCCGGCGCTGGAATCACAGCTGGCGCAGGCGCCGGCCAGCGAGCAGCAGGGGCCATACGCAGAGGCGCTGGCGGGCGCGCGCCGCTACGCGGCAGAGCCGCGCGGCTGGCTTGTTCTGCATGGGCCGTCCGGCAGCGGCAAGACGCATCTCGCCGCCGCCATCGCCAATGAGCTCATTCGGTGCGATCTGCCCGTTCTGCTGGTCTCCGTCCCGGACTTCCTGGACTATCTGCGCGCGTCCTACGCGGCAACGGCGGACGCGCCGTTCGATTCCCTGTTTCAGCAGGTGCGGGAGGCGCCGGCGCTCATTCTGGATGATCTCGGCGCGCACGCCGCCACGCAGTGGGCGCAGGAAAAACTGTTTCAAATCCTGAATCAGCGGTTTATTGAGCAGCAGCCAACGGTCATCACCGCGAGCGGACCGCTGACGGAGATGGAGCCGCACCTGCTCAGCAGGCTGACGGCCCCGGGCGTGTCCACGGTTCTCGCCACCGGCGCCGTCAGCAGCCGCCTCCGCGCGACCGATGCGCTCGATCTCCCCCGCTTCCGTGAGATGACGTTTGAGAGCTTTGACGCCCGCAAATATGATCAGCTCACACGGCAGCAGCAGCAGAGTGTGGAGGGCGCTCTGAACACCGCGCAGCTGTACGCGAAACAGGCGGACGGCTGGCTTGTCTTCACCGGTGAGAACGGCGTCGGAAAGACGCACTTGGCGGCGGCCATCGCCAACTACTGCCGCGCAGGCGGGCTTGAGACGCTCTTTGTCGTTGTGCCGGACCTTCTGGATCACCTGCGGTACACGTTCGGCCCGCACAGCGATGTCTCCTATGACGAGTTGTTTGAGGGCGTTCGGGCCGTGCCGCTGCTTGTGCTGGATGACCTGGCGGCGCATGCGACGACGCCCTGGGCGCAGGAGAAGCTGTTTCAGATCATCAACTACCGCTACAATGCGCGCCTTCCCACCGTCGTCACCATGAACA
>JAAXGS010000033.1:0-7213 GCA_012271225.1 Dehalococcoidia bacterium
GTTGATGGCCGTGCGGAAGATGTAGTCGCCCGCGTCGGCAATGTCCGGGCTGGTTGCGGACGGTGACAGAAGGATGACGCCGTCCTCCTCCGCCAGTGGCGCCGCGCCCAGCATCGCGCCGCTGCACGTGGTGCCCAGAATGATCCTGACGCCGTCCACGTCCGTCAGCTTGTTGTAGGCTGTGATGGCGTCCGCGGGGGCGCATCCGGAGTCCTCGAGAATCACCACCAACATGCGCCCGTTGACGCCGCCGGCGGCGTTGATCTCCTCGACGGCCAACAGCTTGGCGCGGGAGATGGGATTGCCGTAGGACTCTCCGGGCCCCGTCAGGGAGTCCATCGCGCCAATGACGAACGGTCCCGGCGGTGAGGGTGTCTCATCCTCCGCCGGAGTGCACGCGAGCGCGAAAAGGGTGACGAGGGTCAGACTGACGATGATCGTGACTGCGCGGAACATAAAGCCCCTCCTCATTCATTCTTGCGGAACTGAACGGAACCGTGGCGATGAATCTGCCGATGTACTCGCGGTTCCATGTCGCTATGCGCCCGATTGATTGGGAACGGGCTGAATCATAGGCGTAATTCAGTATGGATCATCCCGTTCGCGCGTCAAGCGGATTCCCGCGGGCAACCGCGCAGAACGGCTGCCGCTGCGCCGACCAACTGACCGCTGCGATGCGAATGGATGGTGGAGCTGAGGGGAGTCGAACCCCTGACCTCTTCAATGCCATTGAAGCGCTCTCCCAACTGAGCTACAGCCCCTCCTCGTGACGGTTTTCCCGGCCAATCTCCCTGTTAGTCTCCAAAGGGCGCCGGGCGTCCCTCACCGGCCCGCCCGCGGCAACGTGGACGGATAGTCCAATTATTGCACAGCGGCCTGACTGCGCAAGGCGCTCCGGGGCGACTGACCAATCCGCGCGGCGGCACTACAATGGAAGACACGAACAACGATCACATGGCGCATGACGCGGGAACGTGATGAACGGTTCCTGCGGCGGACGGAGACAACGATCAACACGAATGACGGCAGAGAGGGGCGGCTGGCCCGTCTGAAAGAGCTGTTGGCGGAGCGCGTCCTCGTGGTGGACGGGGCGATGGGGACGCGCATTCAGGCGCTTGGGCTCACCGCGGACGATTTCGGCGCCCCGGATCTCGAGGGTTGCAATGAAATCCTGAACGTAACCCGTCCGGATGTCATCGCCGCCATTCACCGCAGCTATCTGGACGCGGGCGCGGACATCATCGAGACGAACACGTTCGGCTCCACGCCCCTGGTTCTTGGCGAGTACGGCCTTGCAAGCCGTGCAGAGGAGGTCAGCGCAGCCGGAGCGAGGCTTGCGCGGGACGAGGCCGATGCGCGTTCGACGCCGCAGCGCCCGCGATTCGTCGCAGGCTCCATAGGCCCAACCACGCGCTCCATCTCCGTCACCGGCGGCGTGACGTTTGATGAGCTTGTGGAGCACTACCGCGTTCAGGCGCGCGGCCTCATCACCGGCGGCGTCGATGTCCTGCTGTTGGAGACTGCGCAGGACGCGCTGAACGTCAAGGCGGGACTGGAGGGGATCGACCGCGCAAACGCGGACCTTGGCGTCCGTGTCCCGGCGGCGGCGCAATGCACCATCGAGACGATGGGCACGCTCCTGGCGGGGCAGGACATCGAGGCTTTCTACACCTCCTTCGCGCACCGCGACCTGCTCTGGATCGGCATGAACTGCGCCACGGGGCCGGAGTTTATGCGTGATCATGTGCGCGCGCTTGCGCGCGTCTCACGCTTTCCGGTTGCCGTCATCCCCAACGCGGGCCTGCCGGATGAGGACGGCAACTATCACGATACGCCGGACAACGTCGCCGCCGTGCTGGGCTCGTTCATCGACGCCGGCTGGGTCAACATCGTCGGCGGCTGCTGCGGAACCGACGCGGAGCACATTGAGCGGATCTGCGCCGTTGGCCTGAATCGGCCTCCGCGCGCGCCCGTCCGCGCCCATGCGACCGTTGTATCGGGACTGGAGACCCTCACGATCGATGACGATACGCGGCCGGTTCTGATTGGCGAGCGGACAAACGTGCTTGGCAGCCGGAAATTCAAGCGGCTCATCGCCGAGGGCAGGCTCGATGAGGCTTCTGAGATAGGCCGTGAGCAGATTCGCGGCGGGGCGCACGCGCTGGACGTCTGCCTGCAGGACCCGGATCGTGACGAGACCGCCGATATGGTTGTCCTCCTCGAGCGGCTCGTGCGCAAGACGCGCGCGCCCATCGTCATCGATTCAACGGATGTCTCAGTGATCGAAGAGGCGCTCAAACGCACGCAGGGGAAATCGATCATCAACTCCATCAACCTTGAGGAAGGAGAGGCCCGATTCGCCGCCGTCGCGCCGCTGGCCCGGCGGTACGGCGCGGCGGTCATTGTCGGCTGCATTGATGAGGACAGGGAGCAGGCGCAGGCTGTCACGCGCCAACGGAAGCTGGAGATCGCCCGCCGCTCCTATGAACTCCTGACGGAGAAGTACGGACTGCGGGGCGAGGACATCATCTTTGACCCGCTGACGTTCCCCGTCGGCACCGGCGATGAGAACTACATCGGCTCCGCCGTGGAGACGATTGAGGGCATTCGTTTGATCAAGGAGGCCCTGCCGCTGGCGAAAACGACGCTCGGCATCTCAAACGTGTCATTCGGGCTGCCGCAGGCGGGGCGGGAGGCGCTGAACGCAGTCATGTTGTATCACTGCGCGCAGGCCGGCCTCGATAGCGCAATCGTCAACACGGGCGGGCTGGTTCGGTATGCGGCAATTCCGGAGGACGAGCGGGACATCTGTGATGATCTGATCTACTGGCGGGGCGATGATCCCATTGCCGCGTTCGCCGCCCATTTCCGGGAGCGCCGGTCTTCGGCGGAGAACGCCGGCGAATCGCGCATGGACGGACTGACGGTGGATGAGAGGATTGCCAGGCGTGTTGTGGAGGGCGTGCAGGAGGGCATGGCCGCAGACCTCGATCACGTCCTGGCCGATCGGGCGCCGCTGGCGATCATCAACGGCCCGCTGATGGCCGGGATGGATGAGGTGGGGCGGCTCTTTGCGGCGAATGAACTGATCGTCGCGGAGGTGCTTGAGTCGGCGGAGGTTATGAAGGTGGCCGTGGCGCACCTTGAACCGCACATGGAATCGGAGGACACGGGCTCCCGGGGCAGGATTCTCCTCGCGACGGTCAAGGGAGATGTCCATGACATCGGCAAGAACCTGGTTGACATCATCCTCTCCAACAACGGCTATCGTGTGATCAACCGCGGGATTCGTGTGCCGCCGGGGGAGCTGATCGACGCCTTCCGTGAGCACAGCCCGGACATCATCGGCCTCTCCGGCCTGCTGGTGAAATCCGCGCAGATGATGGTTGAGACGGTGCGCGATTTTACGGACGCCGGAGTGGATGTGCCGATTCTGGTTGGCGGCGCGGCGCTCAGCAACCGCTTCACCCGCCTTCGGATCGCGCCGGAGTACCGGGGTCTTGTGGCCTATGCGCAGGATGCCATGACCGGGCTCGACCTTGCGAACCGCATCCGCTCACCGGAGCAGCGAGATCGGCTGGCGGTGGAACTGCAGACGGAAACGGACAGGCTCCGCGGGCAGGACGCCGTCCGCGCCGCCGCGCCGCAGGCGGAGAGCAGGCCGCGCGCCGGCGTGAAACCCGTCCACGCGCCGCCCCAGCCGCCGGACCTGCTGGAACATGTCCTGCTGGATCATGACCTTGATGAGGTGTTCTCCTACATCAACCCCGTCATGCTCTACGTTCGGCACCTGGGCTACCGCGGCCGTTTTGCCGAGGCGCTTGCGGAAGGAGAGTCGCGCGCCGTGGAACTCCATGAGCGTGTCACACATGTACAGGGCATACTCTCATCGCGCCCTGATATCCGCGCCTCCGCCGTCTATCGTTTCTTCTGCGCCGCGCGGCAGGGCGACGATGTGCTGATCCTGTCTCCGGAGGGCGGCAGTGTTCTTGAACGACTGCAGTTCGGCAGGCAGGGGGCGGGGGAGGGGCTGTGCCTCGCCGACTACCTGAATCCCCTTGATGGGGGGGAGCCGGATTACATTGGCGCGTTTGTCACGACGGTGGGGCCGGGCGTGCGCGCCCTGGCGGATGAATGGAAGGACGCCGGTCAATATCTTGACTCACACATCCTGCAGGTGCTGGCTCTTGAGGGGGCGGAAGGCTTCGCGGAGCTGCTCCACGGGCGCATGCGCGCCATGTGGGGCTTTCCGGACCCCGCGGACGTCTCAAAGACGGACCTCTTCCGGGCGGAGTACCGCGGCAAGCGCTATTCCTTTGGATACCCCGCCTGCCCGCGCCTGGAGGATCAGCAGGCCCTGTGGCGCCTGCTCCGTCCCGCGCAGACGCTGGGCGTCAACCTGACTGAGGAGATGATGATGGAGCCGGAGGGCTCCGTCAGCGCCCTTGTCTTTCATCACCCGCAGGCCAGGTATTTCAACCTCTCCGATGAGGATACGGAACGTCTGGAGCAGCGCGTCAACCGAGGGGTTCCCGCGGGGTAGCGTTCGCGTCCGGGCGGCCGGTGAGAGGCGCGCCCTATAATCACTGCGTGAGACGCAGCACGTGAGGTTTGATCACATGGGACTATCCGATTCCGCCCGCGCCGCCCTTGACGCAACCGCGCGCGCCATGCTGGCCGCCCGCTACGTCACAGCCCTTGCGGGAGCGGGAATGTCCGCGGAGAGCGGCATCCCCACGTTCCGCGGTCCGGGCGGGCTGTGGACCAAATACGGGGCGCCGGACAATCGCGGCTACCAGCAGTTCCTGGAGGATCCGCGCGGGTGGTGGGAGCGGCGTCTGAATGGAAATCAGATGCCGGAGATGCGGGAGGCGCTGGACAGGGCGCAGCCCAATCCGGGCCATCACGCCCTGGTTGAGCTTGAAGACGCGGGGGTTCTGCGCCACACCGTGACGCAGAACGTCGATAATCTGCACCGCGCCGCCGGCAGCCGGAGCATCTCTGAGATCCACGGCAATCACACGCTGATTCGGTGCGTTGCGTGCGTCAGCCGCTTCGAGCGGGAGGAAATCCCGCTCGATGAGCTTCCGCCAATGTGCTCCCGCTGCGGCGGGCTGCTGAAGACGGACACCGTCATGTTCGGGGAGCCGATTCCGCCAGACGTGCTGCGCGCCTGCCAGACAGAGGCGGCCCGGAGCGATTGCGTCCTGATCCTCGGCACGTCCGCCATCGTCTATCCCGCCGCCGCGCTCCCCGATGTGGCGCGGCGGCTGAATGACGCCACGCTCATTGAGATCAACCCGAACGAGACGGCCCTGACTGACGCATGCTCCATCGTCGTCCGCGCACCGACGGGAGAGGCGCTCCCGGAGCTTGTGGCGGCAATCCGGCGTCTGCGCGGCGATACGCGCTCAATGGCGGGCGTTCCGGATGCCACATAATATGCCCGACGCCGTGGTCCGCCCCTTTCGCGGATGGCGGTATGACCCGTCACGCGCGGGTGATCCAGGCGCGCTGTCCGCGCCGCCGTATGACGTCATTGTTCCCGCGGACGCGCCCCGCCTGCTGAATGCCAGCCCCTATAACGTCATTCGGCTTGAGCTCCCCTCCGCGGGCGGCGCGCCGGACCCCTATCACGCGGCGGCCCGGACGTGGCAGGAATGGACCTCGGGCGGTGTGCTGCGGCGGGATGAGGCGCCGCATTTCTATCTGATTCGACACGGCTTTCTCCACGCCGGTCAGACGCGCAGCCGCCTGGAGCTTGTTGGCGCGCTGCGGCTTGCGCCGTGGGAGCACGGCTCCGTGCTGCCGCATGAACAGACGCATGAGGGCCCAAAGCGCGATCGGCTCATGCTCATGAACGCGATTGAGGCCAACATCAGCCCCATCATGGCCCTGTACACCGATGATCACCGGAATATCGGACAGGTTCTTGAAACCGTCCTGACGCGGCCCGCGGACACCGCCTTTACCGATACGGCCGGGGATCACTATGAGGTCCGGGTCGTATCCGACGCCGAACAGCGGATGGCGCTGTCACACGGATTGCGTGGGCCGCTCTACATCGCGGATGGACACCATCGCTATGAGACCGCCCTGCAGTACAGGGACGCGCGCGAGAAGGCGCCCGATCATGACGACCAACAGGCCGCGGGCTACATCATGACGGCGCTGACCGCCGCGGACGATCCGGGCCTGATCAGCCTGCCGTACCACCGCCTGCTCCGCGGACTCCCGCCGGACTCCCGCGCGCGCCTGCGCCGCCAGGTGGAGACGTACTTCCACACGGAGGAGATCCTCATCGGAGAGTTGTCCGCGTCGGACGCCGCCGCGCGGTTCACCTCTGCGCGAACGGCGGCCGGTGATGAGCCGATGATGGCCATGGTGGAGGCCCCGGGCCGCGCGCTGACTCTGCTCACCCCTCTGGAGCCCGGCATCTTCACCGGCCTGCTGACCGGACAGACGCAGGCGTGGGCAAGGCTTGCGCCGTGTGTCTTTCTCGACGTTCTGCTGACGCCGGGGCTTGGCATGGATCAGCAAAAGGCGGAGAGTCGGGGGCTGCTCTCCTACCCGCGCGACGCCGCCGAGGCGATTGACGCCGTTCGCTCCGGCGGCCATGACGCGGCCTTTTTGCTGAGGGCCGTTTCAATGGCGGACATGACGGAGGCGGCCCGCGCGGGCGAGCGGCTGCCGCCAAAATCGACGTACTTCTTTCCGAAAGTCGCGGCGGGAATCGTCCTGAACTCTCTGGCAGGACGGCTTGAAGGCTAGTACACTGTGTGGACTTTAGGGCGCACAGCCCGGTCAGAGTTCGTTGGTCAAACCCCCTCTGAATGGAGAATCGCATGACAACTGACAATGTGGCGGCCGATAACCGCGTGTACATCAGCGCCGAAGGACTTGAGCGTCTGAAGGAGGAGCTTGAGCAACTCCGCAACGTCCGCCGCCCGGAGGTGGCGGAGATGATTCAGCGCGCCAAGGAGCTTGGCGACATCACGGACAGCGCGCAGTACGATGCCGCCAAGAATGAGCAGGCGTTCCTTGAGGGGCGCATCCGTCAGCTTGAGGACAACGTGCGCCGCGCCCTGATCATCGAAGAGCAGGGTCCGGAGAGCGACGGCGCCGTCCGCGTTGGGTCAACCGTCGTGGTTCATGACAAGGACGGCGAGCAGGAGCGGTGGACCATTGTGGGCAGGGCGGAGGCGGACGCCGT
>JAAXGS010000033.1:7307-10511 GCA_012271225.1 Dehalococcoidia bacterium
GCAGACCTTTACCATCTCCACCGTCGAATAGGTTAGCGAGCCAATCGGCTCGCGCGGCCTGCCATTTCCTAATAGGACGATAAGGCCTGGGCGGGGCTGTCTGGCTGGCGCTAGACCTGCCCGGACAGTTGGAGTTGCTTGCCCTCCGTCTTGATGGCCGGGGCGACGATCATCTCCGCCTGCTGCAGCTCCCGGATGGTCTCCGCGCCGCACATGCCCATGGCCGTGTGAATTGCGCCGACAAGGTTCTCCGTGCCGTCCGTGCGGTCCGTGGGGCCAAAAAGCAGGCGCTCCAGCGTTGCCCGCGCGCTGACGCGGACGCGCGTGCCGCGCGGCAGGGCCGGGTGTGGCGTCGCCATGCCCCAGTGGTAGCCGCGTCCGGGCGCCTCCTCCGCGGCGGCGAAGATGGAACCGAGCATGACCGCGTCCGCGCCCGCGACAAGGGCCTTGCACAGGTCCCCGCCGGACCGGATCCCGCCGTCCGTGACGATGGGGACGTAGCGGCCCGTCCGGCGGTGATACTCGTCACGCGCCGCCGCCGTCTCAATCGTTGCCGTGACCTGCGGCACGCCGATGCCCAGCACCTCCCGACTGGTGCAGGCGGCGCCGGGGCCGACGCCGACCAGGATGCCGGAAACGCCCGTCCGCAGGAGTTCCATCGTCTGGTGATAGCCCACGACGTTGCCGACGATGATCGGTATCGGAACTCGGCTCACCAGATCATCAAAGCGCAGGCCGACGGGGCTCTGGGAGATGTGCCGCGCCGTGGTCACGGTTGATTGACACACGTAGTAGTCCGCGCCGGCCTCGACCACCGTCCCGATGAGGCGCTTGGTGTTGGCGGGCGTTGCCGCCACAGCCACCGTCGCGCCAAGCGCCTTCATGCGCTCAATCGTCCGTCCCACATACTCGTCCCTAAGGGGAGCGGAATAGATGCGCTGGAGCGTTGCGGTCACCGAGTCCGCGGGCGCGTTTACCACCTCATCCAGCGCCTCCTCCGGATTGGCGTAGCGTCCGTGGACGCCCTCCAGATTGAGCACGGCGAGGCCGCCCAGGCGCGTGTAGGCCGCCGCAAAGGTTGGATCGACAACGCCGTCCATCGCGGCGGCCATGATCGGGAGATCAAAGCTGTGGCGTCCCAGGTGAAGGCGGATATCCGTCTGCTCCGGATTGAGGGTCACGCGGCCCGGGACAATGGCCACCTCCTCAAACCCGTAGGCCCGGCGGAGCGGCTTGAAGTGCGGCGCGTCCTCGTCATGGCCGATCTCCGTCCCTCTTTCAGCGATGTCCGTCGCGATCATGTCGACGTGCCCCCCATTAAAGCGGCGCGGCGCCGCAATGCGGCGCCGCTGGTCTCCAGTCACTGCCCCCATAAACAAAGGGGGCATGCATGCGCATGCCCCCGTCACCATCCCCCGCGGATCGCGTTGAGTCCATAGCCCATTGTGGTATCACGGGCGGACAGCGTCAAGCGCTTTTTGGGACTTTATCCGCCAAAACCTCCCGATGCGACGAAGCCCGGATATTCGCCGCCGACGCGGTCCTTGATGGAGCCGCGGAGCAGTTCCAACTGCTCCGGCGTCGGAGTTGTTGTCGCCGGCACTTCGTCGGGAATGAGGAACTCGAACCCGGTGTTCTCCCTGACCTCATCAACAGTCACGCCGGGGTGAACGGACTCAAGCTCGAATTTTTTCTGTTCCTTCTGATACGTCATCACGCAGATGTTGGTGATGAGCATGGAGGGGCCGCCCGGCCGCTCCACGCGCTCTCCGCTTGTGCCGGCGGACGTGATGAAATCCACGTTCTCCACGAAGACGCGGGAGGTGTGCTCCATCCGGAAGAGGATGACGCGGTTCGTCATGAAGTAGAGCATCCCGGAGCCGGCCGCGCCGGGCAGGCGCACGTCCGGCCTGTCATGGTCGCCAATTGTCGTGAGATTGATGTTGCCGTGGCCGTCGATCTGCGCGCCGCCGAGAAAGAAGATGTCCAGCCTGCCGCGTTGAGCGAGGTCAAAGACCTCCTTTCCGCTTATGAGGTTGAGTTCAGGGTTAGACGCGCCAATGGGGACATAAATCATGTCCGGCGCGTGCGTCTCCTGCGCCAGGAGAACGCCCGCCATGGGGACGGGCGACGCCGCGCCGGAACTAACGTATGTGTCGTCTCGAACCTCCCGCGAAATGCGGGTGGCCATCAACTCGCCGATGGTGTAGTCGTCCGACCGGAACGGCATCGCGCCGATTGTCGCTGAACGCGCCTAGGCGGGAACGGCGGCGCGCGTCACCATCTCGCGGTATTCGTCCTCCGTATGCCCGCGCACGAACTCATCGAGGTACGCATTGAACCCGTCCGCGGTCCTGGACGCCTCCATGTACCGGGAGAAGTGGCCGTTGTCCGCCTCATAGTACGGCTTCATGCCGCCGGGGTGAGAGCCTCGCGGAGCATGTATGACGAGGCTGATGAATGGCCATGGGATGAGGTGGCCGCCGCGCGGATCCTCGGAGAGGTCGTAATCGACGATCTCCTCGACCGTCACAAGCACCTTGTCGCTTGCCTGCGCGACCATGCGATCCTCGTAGCCGGGGGCGAGGACGTTGCCGTTCTGATCTGCCTTGAAGGCGTGAATCATGGCGATGTCCGGACGAATCGCCGGCACGAGAAGGATGTCATGCCCCTCGTTGTAGGGGTCTTCGATGATCTTCCAGTTGGGATGGAGATTGACGAGATCGGTTCCGATCACGCCGCGGGACGGGATGAACGGCACGCCGTTGGCTCCAGCCTGGAGCCCTGTGAGCGTGACGGGTCAGGTGCTGTCCAGCGCGGCAATGCCTCCCTCACTGGCCACGCGGCGGTAGTTGGGCGCAAGGCCGCGCTCGCCAAACGTGAGGGAGCCGGTGTCGATGGAGGCAACGGCGCCCGCGCCGATGAGCATGTCACCCTGCACACCACCCGCGGGCGTGAAAACGAGAGTGAGATCCTTGACGCCTCGCCGCACGATCTCTCGTGTCAACGCCATGGAGGAACGCTCATTCCCGCCCGTTGTGGCGATGAGCATGCCGTCCTTGAATCGATTCCCCGCCTCTTCGATGCTGACGATGCGAGCCATCTTCGTTCCTCCACCCATGGGCGCCGGGGCGCTCTTCCACTGATATCGACGCCGCTACTGACGCTACGCCGCCGCGGAGAAAAGGTCAAGTACGCGCAGTG
>JAAXGS010000033.1:10640-12123 GCA_012271225.1 Dehalococcoidia bacterium
GGGGGTGATGGTCCCGGCGTGAACGGTGTACGCGGCCGCGCGCCTGCGCACGTCTTCCGGGATGAGCGTTGGATCCGCCGCCGTCATCAACACCTGCCGCCCTGGGGCAAGGCAGTGGCGCAGGACGCTCTCCCTCCGCTCGGCGTCGAGCTCTGAGAGCGGATCGTCCAGCAGGATGACCGGCTCGTCGCCCAGCCGCTGCCCCATGTAGGCGGATTGCGCGATGACCAGCGCGAGCGCCGCGATTCGCTGCTGCCCGCGCGAGCCGTAGATGCCGAGGTCGACCTCGCCGGACATGGCGCGCAGGTCATCTCGATGGGGCCCGACGGACGTGGTGGCGGTTGCCGCGTCCCGCCGCCAGACGGCGTTCAGCGCCTCCGCGAAACGCGCCCGGATCCGATCCGTCTCCGTCTCTGTCTCTCCGTGCCCGTCCAGGGGCACGCTTGAGCGGTAGTCCAGGACGAGCGCCCCTTTCTGTCCGGTGAAGGCCGCGTGGGCCGTCAGCATCTCCGTCTGCAGCACGCTCAGGATGGACAGGCGCTGATGGATGATGAACGCCCCGGCGGCGATCAGTTCCTGCTCCCACACCCGCATCTCCGGCGTCCGCTCCACGCGGCCCCGGTCCCGGGCGTCCCGGAGCGCGGCGTTCCGCTGCGTGACCAGGCGCTCATAGCGCCTCAACGCGCCGGCGTAGTCAATGCTCGTCTGTAGCGCGGTGGAATCCAACACGCGGCGGCGCGCCGAGGGCGGGGCATTGAACAGGTCCACCTCCTCCGGCCCGGCGAGCACGGCGGCCAGATGGCCCACGGGGGTCGCGGCGCGCTGGCGGACGCCGTTGACGCGGTAGCCCCTCTGGAGAACCCCGCCGCGCAGACCGGCGGGGCCGGCGCCCCAATGATCTCCGGCATCGGGCCGGGGTCCGCCTCCGGCGTCCATGCGGCGTGTGATCTGCATGACCAGCTCGAGTCGATGCTCCGCGCCGTTTCCCGCCGTCACGTCCGCGGCGATGCGCGTGTACGGCACGGGCTCACGGGAGGCGCTCCAGCCGATGACCTCCCGGTCGTTGTCGGCGCGGTGGGAGTGTCCGGTTGCCAGAACGTGCAGGGCCTCCAGCAGGTTCGTCTTGCCCTGTCCGTTGCCGCCGGTCAGCAGCGTGACGCCCTCGCCCGGCTCGAGAACCTGCGCGGCGTAGTTCCGGAAGTGGGTCAGTGAGAGGCGCGTGACGCGAATGGCGCTCACCCGGGAGATGCTCGCTGTTGGTTCGATGGCAAGGCGATTGTAGCAGGGGATATACTTGAATTGTCTCCCTAGCCACGTTTCCAAGCCCCGTGTCAATCACGCAAAGAGCCGCCGTGAACGATGACGTGAAATCGCCCGCGCCCTCCGCGGCCCTGCCGCGCCGTCACGTGATCATCGTGAAGCTCGGGACGGGCGTGCTGACGGACGCGGACGGGCAGCCGGATCGGGAGATCATGCCGTCGAT
>JAAXGS010000034.1 GCA_012271225.1 Dehalococcoidia bacterium
GATACAGGCGGCCCGATGTGGAATCGATCCGCCCCATTCCCACCCGCAGAGCCATGATGTTGAATCCCCATGAGACCAGGGGCGCGGGCAGCTCCGTTCGGACGATGGCCAATCCGGTCAGCCCATGGTCGGCAAAGTCGGACAGCCTCGAATCGGCGCCCACAACGGGAATATCGTCGCCGTACATCGCGAAGACGAGGCTATCCGCCTCCAGGCTGGTCAGCATCTCTCCAAACAGGCTGAGATCAATTCCGGCCTGCGCTGCCAGCGGCAGAAAGACCTCATTGAGCGTTTCCGGCGGGAGGTGAACGAATCCCGCCGCGAGGACGGGTTTCGGCGGCGCCTGCGGCAATGAGAGCGCGCTTCTCCAGATGCCGGTTTGTGAAAGGCCCTCTACGGAGGCGATCCGCTCCCAATCAAGGGCCTCACGCATTGCGTCAACGTGATCGGGAGGTCCGATGATCCACTCCACATCCGCCCCGTCCCGCCTGACCGACGCGCTCCCGCCAGCATCCACATTCTCAAAGACGTTCGCCGCCGAGATGGCGTCATCCTCGCTGAGCAGCGCGAATCTGATCGTTGTGGCGAAACCCCCGTCGTTCCCGCCAACCGGGCTGAGCCACACGGAGATCGACCGCGCGGCGGACTGCCAGGGAATGTTGGAGCCGTCCTGTCCCCTCAGGATCGTGTCAATGGCAATGGGCGTCTCCGCGCGGGAGGGGGCCATGTGGATGTAGCCGCTGAGCGGCACATCCGGGACTCCCTCCCCAAAGCCCGGCGGAATCCCCGGGACGCCCTCAGATGAGAGGCGCTCCGCGCACCCGCCGACGAGGAGCGCGGCAAACGACAGAAGAATCGCCGCAAAAACCCGGTCGAGGCGCCCAAAAGCGAGCGTTGCGCTCATGGCTCATTCAATCATCATGCGCCGCAGATCAACCATCTCATCGCGCAGCGCGGCCGCCTTTTCAAACTCGAGATTCCGCGCCGCCTGCCTCATCTGTTTCTCAAGCTCCCGCACGGCGGACGCCACGTTCTCCTGGGAAATCTCCCCAGGCACAACGCCGCCGTACGGCGCGCGCGACTCCGCGACCTGCCGCACCCGCTCCGTAATATCACGCACGGCCTTCCGAATTCCCTGCGGCACGACGCCGTGCTCCACGTTGTAGGCTTCCTGCAGATCACGCCGTCGATAGGTCTCTTCGATTGCGTTGCGCATGGAATCCGTCACGCGGTCCGCATACATGACCACGTGGCCGTTGACGTGGCGGGCGGCCCGGCCCACCGTCTGAATCAGGGATGTGCCGGAACGCAGATACCCCTCTTTATCCGCGTCCAGAATGGCCACCAGGCTGACCTCCGGCAGGTCCAGACCCTCGCGCAGCAGATTGATGCCCACCACAACGTCATAGACGCCAAGCCGCAGATCACGCAGAATCTCGCTCCGGTCCAGCGTCTTCACGTCCGCGTGGATATAGTGCGTCTTGACGCCCATCTCCTGCAGATAATCGGCCAACTGCTCCGCCATCCGTTTGGTCAGCGTTGTAACCAGCGCCCGCTCGCCGCGATCGAC
>JAAXGS010000035.1 GCA_012271225.1 Dehalococcoidia bacterium
GGACTGGAGGAGCCGCCGCCGGAGGTGAGACCGGACTACCGGCCGCCGGAGCCAACCGCGGCTGATCAGGCGCCGACCGCGCCGTCGGCGGAGTTGAGCGCCGCCGCCCGCACATTCAATGTGCACGTGGGATCGGAACGATTTCAGGTGACCGTGGATCCGGCGGACGGGCAAGGAGGGTCACGGGTCAGGCCAATGGCGCCGCGCGCAGGCGGAATGCGAACGCCGCAGCCGCCCCCGCCCGCGCCGGAGACATCGACGCCCTCCACGCAGAACGCGCCGGAGGGGGGCGCCCTGCTCACGTCTCCCATGCCCGGACTCGTCATCCGCCATGAGGTCGAGGTGGGACAGTTGGTCAGGGCGGGCCAGACGATCATCGTCATCGAGGCCATGAAGATGCAGAACATGCTGCCCTCGCCCGCGGACGGCATCATTCTGGAGTTGCCGCGCGCCGCGGGCGACCGCGTTGCCCGCGGCGATATCCTGGCGGTCATTGGCCCGCCGCCGGGTGACGAGTGAGTCAGCATGCCGCGTCAGCGCTTTATCACACGGTTACAAAGCACTCCGCGCCCAGAGATTGCAGGACTAGTTCACACGGTGTAGTCAGCCCGGAGTATCGCTGACTGCCAAGGGAGAGAGAGGAAAATGCCGTACGACGTTACATTCATTCCGGGTGATGGTATTGGCCCTGAGGTTTCAGGCGCCATGCGCCGCGTTCTGGAGTCCACCGGAATCGAATTCGCCTGGGATGTGCAGGAGGCCGGCGAGGCCGTTCTTGAACGCGAGGGAGAGTTGATCCCTGACCGCGTGCTGGATTCAATCCGCAGGAACGGCGTCGGCATCAAGGGGCCGCTGACGACGCCGGTCGGCACGGGTTTCAGAAGCGCAAACGTGGCGCTGCGCAAGGCGCTGGATCTCTATGCCAACCTGCGCCCATCAAAGAGCTATCCCGGCGTGCGCTCCAACTACACCAACGTCGATATCGTCGTTGTTCGGGAGAACACGGAGGACCTGTACGCGGGCGTGGAGTATGAGAAGGACGCTCCGGGAACCGCCGACGTCATCGAGTATCTGCGCAGGACGTCCGGGCAGCCCATTCGCGGCGACTCCGCGATTTCCATCAAGCCGATCTCCGTCACGGGGAGTGAGCGCATCGTGCGCTTCGCGTTCGAGTACGCGCGGCAAAATGGGCGGCGGCTTGTCACGGCGGTGCACAAGGCCAACATCATGAAGTTCACCGACGGCCTGTTTCTTGAGGTGGCGCAGAACGTCGCCAAAGACTACCCGGATATCGAGTTCAATGACCGCATAGTCGACAACCTCAGCATGCAGATGGTGTCCCGGCCTGAGGAGTACGATGTGCTTGTTCTGCCAAATCTGTACGGCGACATCATCTCCGACCTCTGCGCCGGCCTGGTGGGCGGGCTTGGCAATGCGCCGGGCGGCAACATCGGCGAAAACGGCGCGGTCTTTGAACCCGTTCACGGCTCCGCGCCCCGCTACACCGGCCAAAACCGGGTCAATCCCACAGCGACAATCCTGACCGGCGCGCTCATGCTCCGGCACCTGGGAGAGCAGGAGGCGGCGGAGCGCGTCGAGGGCGCCGTGGCCGAGGTCATCCGCGAGGGCACGCACGTCACCTATGACTTCAAGACGGATCGCAATGACCCCTCGGCAGTCGGCACGCAGGAGATGGCGGATGCCGTCATTCGCCGGCTGCAGGCAGGCAAGCGCTCCTGACCTGTCCCGCAAATCTCAAGCAGGCAATCCATACGGCAGGGCAGACGGAAAGGAGCATCATGCGCAAGAAGGTGACGGTGATCGGCGGCGGAAACGTGGGGGCGACGGCGGCGCAACGGATTGCCGAGCGCGATTATGCCGACGTTGTTCTGGTGGACGTTATCGAGGGGATGCCGCAGGGGAAGGCGCTGGACCTGGCACAGAGCGGCCCGGTGCTCGGCTACGACTCCTCCGTCACCGGCGCGAACTCTTATGAGACGACGGCCGGTTCCGATATTGTCGTCATCACCGCGGGAATTGCGCGGCGCCCGGGCATGACACGGGACGATCTGCTCAGGACGAACATGGGGATTATGGAAAGCGTCGTCAGGGAGGTCGTGGCCCATTCCCCGGACACCATCCTCCTTGTCGTCTCAAACCCGCTTGACGCCATGGTCTACCACGCGCACAAGTTGTCCGGCTTTCCAAAGGAGCGCGTGGTCGGCATGGCCGGCGTTCTGGACACCGCCCGGATGCGGACGTTCATCGCGCAGGAACTGAACGTCTCCGTCGAGGACGTTCAGGCGTACGTGCTTGGCGGCCACGGGGACACAATGACGCCTCTTGTCCGCTACACAACGGTGGGCGGCATCCCGCTGGAGAAATGGCTGCCGAAGGACCGCGTGGAGGCGATTGTTCAGCGGACGCGCGACGGGGGCGGCGAGATCGTCAGCCTGCTGAAAACGGGATCGGCGTACTATGCGCCGTCTGCGGCGGTGCTGCAGATGGTGGACTCCATCCTGTTGGACAAGCGGCGCATCCTGCCCGCCGCGGCGTATCTGGAGGGTGAGTACGGCGTGTCCGGGGTGTTCATCGGCGTGCCGGTGATCCTGGGCGCGAACGGCGTGGAGCGTGTGATCGAGCTTGAGCTCACGGCGGAGGAGCAGGCGGGCTTTCAAAAGTCCGTCGACGCCGTGGATGAGCTTGTGGAGGCCATGGCAAACCTGGCGTCCTAAACTCCTTTGCGGGACTGTCCACCGCATCCGCGGGTTCAGGGCGTTCCGAGCATATTTCGGCTCTTGTGTTGCCGATAGGCCTCAGCGAGTACTGGGGGCGTGAGCAGAAACGATTGACGCGTCTGCCTAAACGGCCTATACTCAATTCATTATATCCCCTGCCTTCCTCCCACTTCGAGTGGCCCAGGATGTCAGGGTGTTATTCCGGTAAAGAACCGGGGTTTCCCCCGGTTCTTTCGTTTTTGAGGCGCTGTAGCTTGGCTTTTCATGGATCGGGTGCGGCGCCCTCAGCGCTGAGACCCATGGGCCACCTCTCCCGCTCATAGACGCGCGCCTCCCACAGCCCCGCCGGCTGCTGGAGAATCTTGCGGAACCCCGCCAAAGAGAGGGTGGCGTCGATGATCTGCGGCGAATGGTCATAGACGCGGAAACGCCTGCGCGCCGCCGCCAGCGCGATGTTGACGATCCTGATCATTGCCCGCATCCAGATTGTCCGGCGCGGCATCGTCAGCGCGAGGATGCCCCGTCCGTGAGCGCCCGCCGCGGTGAGCAGCTCCCGGATGGCGGGGTAACAGCAGATGGCGCGATCCAGCGTCACGATGTCCGCCATCGGAATCGCGTCCTGTATCTCAACAAAATCGCCCAGCGTCTCCTGCGCCCGTTCGGCGAGGCCCATCTCCCCGGCCAGTTGCCGGGCAGCGGCGATGTTTGACGTGGAGCCATCGACGCCAACAGCGCTCTCCGCCCCGGCCAGAAGCAGTTCCATGTGCAGCGCGCCGATGCCGCTGCCAATGTCTAGAACGGTCTTTCCCTGCAGTCCGCGCTCCCGCAGGAATTCCAGCAGAACCACCGCGCGGCGTCCCAGGCCGTCGCGCCGATACATCTTCAACTGAGCGGACGAATATCCCTGGCCGAACTGGGAGTCCAACCCGTTGATGCTCACGCCGCGGCAGCAGTTATCTTCGTCATGCGTTGCCATGCATTCAGTGTAGCGGCAGCGGGGCACTCCACCCTATCGTCACCACCCGTCTGCAGAGATCGGCATTTCCATCAACGATGCATGGATTCAAAGCGCGTATTCTGAATGAGCAGCGACCTGCCATGCCGATGCAGATGAAAGAGGAGAGGTTCGATGGTTGACCAGCCCGATGTCCTTTTGAACGCCTATGAGGGCCATGCCTACGCCGTGACCTTTTCCCTGGACGGCGGCCGCCTGCTTGCCGGCGGCTTTGGCGGCCTCATCCGCTCCTGGGACACCACCTCATGGCAAGACGCGGAGCAATATGCCCACCATGAAAAGAGCGTCAACGCCATCGTCTTTGCGCCGGGGGGCGCATCGTTTGCCGCGTCCTCATCGGACCGCACCGTCAGCCTCTGGCGCGGGGAGGATGACAGCCCGTTGACGGTGCTCAAGGGGCATCGCAACACCGTCATGGGACTGACGCACTCGCCGGACGGCGCGCTGCTCGCCTCCGGGGCAACAGACAGCACGATCCGCCTGTGGCCGGCGCCCGGAGAGGGCGGCGAGGCAATCGTTCTCAAGTCGCCGTTCAGGATCGTGTCCCACGTCGACTTTCTGGATGACGGAGCGCGCCTCATCGCCGCCGGCGGTGGTGATGAGGCGCTTGTGTGGTCCGTGGAATCGCGTGAGATCATCGCCGCTTTGCCCGGACACGGCTCCGGCGCGCGGGTGATGCAGACCATGCCTAACGACGGCAGCATCATGACGCAGGGCGGCGACGGAGTTATCCGCATCTGGTCCGCCGCGGAGTGGTCGCTGATGGAGACGTACGACATCGGCTCCGCCGCGCCCCGGTCTGCGCGGCTCTCGCCTGACGGATCGCGTTTGGCCGTGCTGGAGGAGCGACGCGTGCGTCTCCTTGCCGTGCCCTCGCTGGAGCCGGTTGCGGAGTTCGGCGTGCCCGTGAAGGGCGTGCACCTGGCGGCGTTCAGTCCGGACGGCGCGCTGCTGGCGGTGACGGCGGCGGACGGCAACGTGCGCGTCTGGAGCGTTCCGGACGCCTGAGGACACGCGCCGCCGCGCGTCTGCGGTCTATTTGCGCGGCATTCCGGACAGTTGAATGAACGGCTCCGTCGACACAATATGCCGCTGCAGCCCCATGTCCCGCGCGCTGAACCCCAGCGCGGTCCCGATCATCTGAGGCAGGTGCAGAACCGGCATGTTGATCGGTTTGCCGGCCCGGCGCGCAGCCTTCGGTTGAAACTCGTCGAGGTTCAGGTGGCACAGCGGACACGGGGTGACCAGAGCGTGCGCGCCCTTCTCCTTCGCCTCCAGCGTGTGGTTGCCCACCATTTTGAGGCCGTTGTCCTCATTGATGGTCATGATGGGGAAGCCGCAGCAGCGCAGCTTGCCCTCATAATCGATTGGCTCTCCGCCCAGAGCCTCGATGATGTGCTCCAGATACTGATCCCGGTGAACGTGCTCATCCGTCATGCCCAGCACGTACCGGGGGCGGAGGATATAGCAGCCGTAGAAGGGCGCGATCCGCAGTCCGTTCAGCGGACGGACGACCATCTGCTTGAGGGAGTCAAGGCCCAACTCCTCGACCACGGCCCACATCATGTGCGTGACGCGAACCGTGCCGCGGTATTCCAGGCCCTCCGCGCTCAGGCTCTCATTGATCCTGGCGAGGTACTCAGGCTTCTCACGGAGCCGATAGTTGACACCGCTCATAACCCCCTGGCAGGTGGAGCAGATGGTCAGGAGCGTGTCCAGCCCCATCTGTTCCGCAAGGGCAAAGTTGCGGGCGTTGAGCGTATCAACAAGCTCCTCGTTCCGCTCACCAAGCACGCCCGCGCCCGTGCAGTTGGCCTGATCAAGCTCAATGAGTTCCATTCCCAGCCGCTCCGTGACGGCCGTCGCGGCAGGATAGAGCTCCGGCGTGCCGGCGCGGGAGACGCAGCCGGGCCAAAAGGCGTAACGCATCGTTCCCTACACCCCCAGTCGATCAAAGAGCCGCGCGATGTTCTTCGCGGTGGCGATTTTCTTATGGAGAAGCGGGGGCATTCTGCGCCTGAGGAGCCGCCTGATGCCCAGCGGCGCAAGATCGATTGCCGCCCGCAGAAGGCCGAACGTCTTGAGCGCGAGTCCGAGTTCATTCAGGCGGCCGCTGTGCTTGACGGAGGATGCGAAGGCCTCCACGTGCCGCGCCCCGCGCGTCTGTGTCATGCCGGCGTCAATGGCCATGACGCGGATGTCCATGATCCGCTCCATCGGCGCGACGTCCTTGGGGCACGCCGAGACGCACATGAAGCAGCGCGTGCAGTCCCAGACGCCGCTGGGCGCAGTGTAGGCCGCCAGCCGCTGCTGCGTATGGCCGTCACGCGGATCACCGGCGAAACGAAATGCCTTCGCGAGGGCGGCCGGCCCCAGGAACGAAGGGTCCACCTCCAGCACGGTGCAGTCAGACACGCAGGCGCCGCACATGATGCAGTTCATGGCAACGGCCAGTTCCATCATCGATTCATTGGAGACGCGGTATTCCTTCTCCGGCTCGGGGCCCTCCGGGAGCAGGTACGGCTGCACCGCGCGCACCTTGTCCCAGAACATGTCCATGTTGACGACGAGGTCCTTGATGACAGGCTGGTTGCCCATCGGCTCGACGGAGATGACATCGCCCTCTTCCGCCTTCAACTGGGACACCATCGTCTTGCAGGCCAGGCGGGACCGGCCGTTGATCTTCATGGCGCATGAACCGCAGATCGCGCTGCGGCATGAGCACCGGAGCGACAGCGTGCCGTCCTGCTCATCCCGAATCGCGAGCAGGCCGTCCAGAACGGCCCCGTATTCCGGCAGGTCCACGTCATAATCCTGATAGTGCGGCGCCTCTCCCGATTCCGGGTCATAGCGCTTGACCTTAAGCGTCACATCCATCAGTACGTCCTCTCCTGCGGCTGCCATCTCGTCATCGTCACGGGCAGGAAATCCAGTACGGGGTCGCCATCCGCGCCGCGATGGACGATCGTGTGCTTCAGATATTCCTCATCGTTGCGCTCCGGATAGTCCTCGCGGGCGTGAGCGCCCCTGCTCTCCCTGCGGTTCAGCGCGCTCACCGCGATGACCTCCGCCACATCAAGCATGTAGCCCAATTCCAATACGGAAAGGAGATCCGTGTTGAACACCCGGCCGCGATTATGAACGGAAACCCTGCCGTAGTCCTTCTTCAGTTCCCGGACACGTGTGAGGGTCGCCTGCATGCCCTCCTCATTGCGAAAGACAGCGATGCCGTCGTCCATGGCGGTTCCCATTTCCAGACGGACATGGGAGGCGCGGAGGCCGTCAGACGGCCTGTCAAAGATGGCCTTGACGGCCGCCTCCTGATCGGCGAGGAGGGCGTCCTCGCTCGTGGGTGCCCAGTCAGACCCGTTCGCGTACTCGGTTGCGCCCGCGCCGGAGCGTCTGCCAAAGACGATTGTGTCCAAAAGGGAATTTCCGCCAAGGCGGTTGCCGCCGTGCACGCTGACGTTGGCGCATTCACCCGCCGCAAACAGCCCCTCGACGCCCCGCCAGCGGCCCTGCCCGCTCACGTCCCAGGTTCGGCCGTCCACATCCGTCTTGATCCCGCCCATGATGTAATGGTGGCCGGGGCGAATGGGCACGGGCGCCTCGAGGATGTTCGTGTTGGCGTAGTCGCGGGCCAGCTCAACGATCTGCGAGAGCTTGGACATGATGAGATCGCGGCCCAGATGGCGCAGATCGAGGAGCACACAGCCGTCGATGCCCCTGCCCTCACGGATTTCCAGAGTCTCCGCGCGGGAAACGACATCACGCGAGGCGAGTTCTTTCATGTTCGGCGCGTATTTCTCCATGAACCGCTCGCCGTTGGCGTTCAGGAGAAAGGCGCCCTCGCCGCGCGCGCCCTCCGTAATCAGGACGCCGTTCGCCTTCATCGTCGTCGGATGATGCTGAACGGACTCCATGTCCATGAGGGTCGCCCCCGCGGCGTAGGCAAGCGCCTGACCGTCCGCGGTTACCACCAATCCGTTCGTGGTCGGGTTGTAGACCTGGCCAATGCCGCCCGTCGCAAGAACAATCGCCTTGGCCCGGAAGACCTCTATTCGCCCGGTGGGAATCTCAAGCGCGACGCATCCCGCGATGCGGCCGTCTTCAACAAGCAGCCGTGTGACGAACCACTCTGAATAGAGCGTGAGCCCGCTCTTGAGCAGTTGTTCCCACATGACGTGGAGGAGCACCTGCCCGGTCTGATCGGCCACGTAGCAGGTCCGCTTGACGGAGGTGCCGCCGAACGCGCGCGCATCGATCGTCCCATCGTCCGTTCGATTGAAGATGACGCCCATCCGCTCGAGGGCGTAGATGTCATCGGGCGCCTCCGAGCAGAGGATTTCGATGGCGTCCTGATCGCCAAGATAGTCGCTGCCTTTGACGGTGTCATAGGCGTGGGATTCCCAGGAGTCGTCCGGGCTGACGGCGGCCTGCACGCCGCCCTGCGCAGCCGCGGAATGGCTGCGCGTCGGGTAGATCTTGGAAATCATGGCGACGTCCGCGCCCATTTCCTGGGCCTTCTGCGCGGCTCGCATCCCCGCAAGCCCCCCGCCAACGATGATGACCTGGTGTTGGCGCATAGCGCTCGCCAATCGCCTCCAATCCAACGGAGAATGTACGCCTGAGTGTAGCACGGGATGAACGGCTATCTCAACCGGGGAGCCGAGCAGGACGCAGGGGGTATCCGTGCCATGAGAAACGCATCGCGTAAGCAAGCGTCTTACGTCGACCACCCGCAGGGCAGCCCCGCCGCTCGCGGGGTAATTCCGAAGGCGCGCCGCTCAGCGTCCGCTCTCGCGCAGGCCGCCCTCAAGATAGAGGTAGCGGAGAAGTCCCGCAATGGACTTGGCGTCCCGGATCTCCCCGCTGCGAATCAGGTCAGGCACGTCGCCCGGCGCGGTGGGCTCAACGGTGATCTCCTCATCGTCGTCCTGCTCCACGCCCTCAACGGGGCGCAGGTCAGTGGCAACAAACAGGTGCAGGAACTCATCGCAGAATCCGGGCGCGCTGTAGAATCCGCCCAACGGCGTCAGCACCTCGGCATCATGGGCGATCTCCTCCTGCAGCTCCCGCCGGGCTGTCTCGATGGCCTCCTCCCCCGTCTCACGCGTGCCGGCCGGCAGCTCCAGCAGTACATCATCCGTGGAGGGGCGCGGCTGGCGCACCAGGAGAATCGTCCCGTCACTCAGGATCGGCACGATCACGACTGCGCCCGGATGCTGCACCGTCGTCCAGACGCGCTCCTCGCCGCCAACCAGACGCATGCGATCTTCACGTATGGTGACAATCCGGCCCTCATAGACCGTGCGTCGAGAGATGCGCTGCATCATGCCCTCCCCGGTGCGCGCCCGTCAGGAACCGGAACACTCACCATTCATGGATAACTTCGGATCACTGCGGCCAACGACGTTCGCGGCGTCTACCGCCGGATGGGATCCAGGAGATCGTCGTCACTGGGCAAGCGGCCCGTAAAGGCCCGCGCGACGGGGCGGCTCATGGCGATCTCATCGCAGTTGGAGAACTTGGGGCACCGGATGCACTCAGACCAGACCTTGCGCGGAAAGCTCAACACATCGGCGCGTTCAAACTGCAGCTTCTCGTAGAAACCCGGTTTGTGGGTCAGGACAAAGACGGTGGGCAGCCCGAGCCGTTCCGCGTCCTCAACGCATTTCTCAACCAGGTACGCGCCGATGCCCTGCCCGTGCAGCGTCTCACTGACAGCCACAGACCTGATTTCCGCCAGATCGTCCCACAGGACGTGCAGCGCGGCCGTCGCGGCCACGCCGTCATCCGGGTCCGCGATCACAAGAAAATCGCGGATGTGCTCATAGAGTTCAGACGCGCTGCGGGGCAGCATCTCACCCTGGCTTGCGAACCCGTTGATGAGCGTCAGCATCTGCGGGACGTCCCGCAGCCGGGCCGGACGCAGGCGGTAGCCGCGCTGCGCAAGCGCGGCCTCTCTTGCGGCCAGGTCCCCCGCAATTCCGGTCATGACAATCTCACTCCCCTTGACGCGCCGCCGCGCCGGATGCCGCGTCCGGATCCGGCAGGTCCGGATGACGTCGGCGGCGGTGCAGCAGATCACTCAGGCTTGCATAAAAATATCCCGGCGGGCGAAAGCGCAGGAATCGGGCGCGATGCGGGCTTTCCCGAATGATGATCTCCGCCCCGTCCGAAACGGGATAATCCTCCTGGCCATCCAGGCTCAGGAACGCTCCGTGATCCGTCTTGACGCGAATGGACACGACCACGGCGGGCTCAAGGAGCACGGCGGACTCCGCCGCCGGGTGCGCGGACACCGGATTGAGCACCAGCTCCTGCGTGGCGGGCGGGAGAACAGGCCCTCCGGCTGCGAGGTTATAGGCGGTGCTGCCGGTTGCGGTGGCCACGATGATTCCGTCGCCGCGCACCGCCAGGAGCTCTGTTCCGTTCACGGACACATTGGTCTGCACAGTGCGCGCCGGACTGCCGCGGCTGATGATCGCGTCATTCAGCGCGTAGGCGGTCATCTCCCCATATTCGACGGCAAGCATCACGCGCTCTTCCGTCCATCCCTCACCGGCGAGGGCGTGGGGCAGAACGTCCAGCGCGTCGGATGCGTCGACTTCGGTCAGGAACCCCAGTCTGCCCGCGTTGACGCCGAGGATCGGCACGCCGGACGGCGCGGCGACGCGCGTCACCCGCAGCAGCGTTCCGTCGCCGCCAACGCAGATGATCAGCCCGGTGTCAGATACGTCGAGCTGCGCCAGACCGTCATCCCATGAGGAGCGGAGCCAGACAGCGCGGCCCAGTTCCTTCGCGCGGGCGGCCAGGGCCTCCGCCGTCACCACGGCCTGCGGGATATGCGATTGATGGAGGATGCCAACCCGTTGCATGACTCACACCATTCTGTCGGGGCGTCCCGGCCGCGTCAGGCGGGCCAAGCGGCCCTCGCGGCCTCATTCACGGGAAAGGCCGCCACGCCGCCGTTATTGCTCGTCCTTCACGATCTGAATCAGGACACCCGCCGCGCTCTTTGGATGGATCCACGCGAACTCATCATTCGGCTGCCCGATGAGCTTCAGGCCGTTGCCCCGCACAAAATCAGCCGCTGCTTTGACATCCCTCGTTGCGAAGGCGATGTGATGCATGGTACCACCGGCGCGCCCGCCGTATTTCTCAAGAAAGCGCGCAGTGCCGCTTGTCCCGTCTTCCGGCATGAGCGCGACGATTCCGTTTCCGCCGCTCCCGACAGGAATGCTGAGCACGCGGACGTTGTCCGTTTCAATCCGCCGGCCGCCCTTCAGGACATTCGACTTCATCATGTCCACGCGCATGCCGATGACGTTGCACCAGAAGTGGCGCGCCTTATCGAGATCGGCGGATACAACGCCGATGTGCTGCATCCGCGTGAAGACGCCCTCGCCCTGATAGCGGCGCCCCACGTGGTGATCATCCGTGAACCAGATCTCCAGCAGGATGCCCATGCAATCGCGCGGATGGAAGAACGCCACGGAATCCCAGGGCTCATTGGCGGCCAACTCCTCCGGTGACAGGGCGATCTGCTGAATGCCGGAGGCGCGCAGATGGGCGACATCATCCGGCACGTTGGTTGAGTGCAGGCACACGTGATGGAGCGCGCCCGCGCCGCCCCGCTGCTCAATGAAACGGTGCGTGCCGCCCGGCGCGGTCCCGTCCGCCGGCGGCGCGTTCATCTCAAGCTCGGCGTCGCCAACGGGAATATCGAGAATATCCGTCGGGTCCGGGCCGCGCTGCTTGCTGCCCTCCGGCAGCGGAGAGCGCGTCTCATCAACTCTCAGACCAAGGCCGTCCGCGAAGACGTTTTTGGCCGTCACAAGATCGGCAATGGCAATCCCTGCGTGGTGAATGCGGTCGAACAAACTCGTGTCCTTTCGTTCAGGGCTGTGGAGACAGCGCGGCGCGCTGTCCGTCAGTTCCTACATCTCGTCCTTGACAATCTCAATCAGCACGCCCGCCGCGCTCTTGGGGTGGATCCAGGCGTTGTCGTTCGTCGCCGGGCCAATGAGCTGCAGGCCGCGGGACTGCACCATGTCCGCGGCGGCCTTGACGTCCGGCGTCGCAAGTGCGATGTGGTGCATTGTTCCCCCCGCCCGCGCGCCGTACTTCTCAAGAAACCGCGCCGTGCCGCTCTCACTGTCGTCCGGGTGGACGCAGACGATGCCGGAATCGCCGACGGGCAAATCGAGCACGGTGACGTTGTCCGATTCAACGTGCCGGCCGCCCTTGAGCACGTTGGACTTGAGCATGTCAACGCGAAAGCCGATGGCGTTTGTCCAGAAGTGCCGCGCCCTGTCCATGTCCGTCGCCACGACGCCGATGTGCGCCATGCGCGTAAAGACGCCGTCACCCTGATACCGCAGGTCAACGCGGTGCGTCTCCGTCGTCCAGATTTCAAGCAGGATGCCGAGGCAATCTCGCGGGTGGAAGAACGCCACGGTGTCCCAGGGTTCATTGGCAGCCAGGACGTCCGGCGGAGCGGCGATCTGCGTGAGCCCGGAGGCGCGCAGGTGAGCGACATCATCGATGATATTGGTGGTGTGCAGGCACACGTGATGCAATGCGCCCACGCCGCCGCGCGACTCCACGAAACGGTGAACGCCCGTGCCCTCCGCCGCCGCGGCGTTCAATTCCAGTTCAGAGTAGCCGATGGGAATGTCAAGGATGTCCGTCGGGTCTGCTCCGCGCTGCTGCCGCCCGCCGGGATAGGGCGAGCGGATACCGTCCACGCGCAGGCCAAGCGCATCGGAGAATATCGTCTTGGCAGAGTCCAGATCACCAACAGCAATTCCTGCGTGATGCACGCGGTCAAACATCGTGTATCCCTCCAATCAATTCTTACAACTGCGGATATGGGCCGGCCGGAGCCTAGCGAGACATGTCAAAAGCATAGCGGCATCGGGACAACTCGGCAAAGCCTGCTGAGCGCGGCCAACGCGGGCTTTCCACTCTTTTAGGGCGAGAAGGCGGACGCAGCCTCCGTTGCCAGAGAGATCGCCCAGGGGGGAATGATGCCGAGCGCGATGACGCCCGCTGCGCTCAACGCCATTGACGCGCGCAGGGAGGGCGAGCGCCGGGCATCCGTCTCCTGCGTTGCGCCGCCGCCTGCCCACAGCCGCCGAACCGGCCGCAGATAGTAATAGGCGGACACGAAACTGTTCAGGGCGCCAATCAGCGCCAACCACCACAGGTCGCCCTGCACCGCCCCGTAGAACAGATAGATCTTGCCGACAAACAGGCCTGTTGGCGGCAGCCCGATCAGCGAGATGAGCGCGACGGTGAGGACGATGCCGGCCAAGGGCGAGCGCGCCGCCCCTCCCGTCAGTTCCTCGATGGAATCGGTTCCCCCTCCCGGCGGGCTGAGGGCAACAAGCGCCCCAAACGCGGCGAGGTTTGAAACGGTGTACGCGGCCAGATAGAACAGGATGCCGCTGACTGCAAGCTCATAGACGCCGGCGGCCCCGTTTCCCATGGCCGCGACGCCAATAAGTATGTAGCCCGCCTGCGCGATGGTGCTGTACGCGAGCAGTCGTTTGACGTTCGTCTGAACAATGGCGACGATGTTGCCAAGCGTCATGGACGCGATGGCGAGAACGCCAATCAGCAGCGGCCAGTCCAGCGCATCGAGTCCGGCCTGGCCAAACGCAGTGGCAAAGAGCCGGACAAGGACTGCGAAGCCCGCGGCCTTGGACGCCACGGACAGGTATCCGACGATGGGAGTCGGCGCGCCCTCATACACCGGCGGCGCCCACATCTGAAACGGCACGCTGGAAATCTTGAACCCGAACCCAACGAGGATGAGCACGGCGGCAATAATCAGAGCCAGGTTGTTGGCGAGGCCGCCCGTCTCCACACGCGCCTCCACCGCCACGGCCATGTCTGCGATGAACGTTGTGCCGGTCAGCCCAAAAAGAATGGCCATGCCATAGAGCATGACCGCCGTCGCGACGGCGCTGAGCAGCAGGAATTTGAGGGCCGATTCCGTTGAGCGCGCATCCTTGAGCAGGGCGATCAGGGCGACCAGCGCGAATGTCTGAATCTCCAGCGCGAGGAGGATGGAGATGAGCTCTCCCACCGATACCAGGAGCATCATGCCAACCGTCGAAAGCAAAAGCAGACCGTAGTATTCGCCGTGGAAGCGGGAGAGCCGCCGGTTCACGTAGGCGGGGGAGAGCAGCAGCGCCAGCAGCGTCCCGCCCAACAGGACTATCTTGAAAAAGGTCCCGAACAGGTCTGTGATGACAACGCCGGAGTAGCTTGCGCCCCCGGCCCCGGACGTCCACAGCGCGATCGCGGCCACCCCGGATGCCAGAACCCCGGCGATGCTCAGCCACGCGAGGATCTGCTTGTTCCGAACGACAAGATCAACCAGCACGACCGCGATGGCCGCGAGGGTGAGGATGATTTCCGGCGCAAGGTGAGCGAAGTCGATGCCAATGGAGCCGGCGTCAATCGGGGTGGGCATGTCGTCCGCCTAGCCTCCGCCCGTCAACCGCGTCACACCGTCACGGAAGACATCCGAAACAAGCGCCGGGTACACGCCGACAGCAATGATTGGCACAACCAACAGGGCCATCGCCACGGTGTCCTGCGCCGATGCGTCTCTGATTGTCCGCCACCGCGCCTTCAGCGGGCCCAGGAGCACCCGCTCCACCGTCCAGAGGATGTATCCGGCCGTCAGCACGATGCCCAGCGCGGCAAGCGCCGTCGCAAGCGGATAGACGGCAAAGCTCCCAAGAAAGACCATCAACTCCGCGGCGAACCCGCTCAACAGGGGCAGGCCCAGGCTCGCCAGCCCCGCCAATATGAAGACTGCTCCCACAACGGGCATCCTGGCGATCAGTCCGCCGAGGTCCGGAATGTGGCGGGTATGCGCGTTCTCATAGACGATCCCCACAACGAGGAACAGGAGGCCCGTTATTGTGCCGTGCGCGAACATCTGGAGCGCAGCCCCCGTCACGCTCACCGCGCCAAGGGAGGCGATGCCCAGCAGCACCAGGCCCATGTGACTGACGCTTGAATAAGCGACCAGACGTTTGAGGTCCGTCTGTCGAAAGACGACGGCCGCGCCGTACAACACGCTGATGACGGCCAGCGCAACCAGCAGCGGCGCCCATCGCTCCGTCTCGCCCGGAAACATGCCCACGTTGATGCGGATCAGGCCGTAGCCGCCCATCTTCAGCAGGACGCCCGCCAGCAGCACGCTGACGGCGGTCGGCGCGTCCGTGTGCGCGTCCGGCAGCCACGTGTGCAGCGGCCAGACCGGCAGCTTGACGGCAAACGCAATCAGAAAGAGCGCTGAGATCGCCTCAAGCGTGAGAAAGGCGGGGCGTATCATTCCCGCCTGCCCCTCAAGCATCATGACCTGCATATCGAACGATCCGACTGCGAAACGCAGGGCAAGAACGCCGACAAGCATGAACGCGCTGCCAAAGAGCGTGTACAGGACGAACTTCATGGCGGAGTATTCCCGATGACCCGTGCCCCACATGGCGATGAGGAAGTACATGGGCACAAGCTCCACCTCCCAGAAGAGGAAGAAGAGCAGCAGATCACCCGCCACAAACACGCCCTGCACGCCGGTCAGCAGGAGCAGGAGCCACATGTGGTACTCGCGCACGCGCTCCCGCACATGCCACGACGCGAGGACGGCAACCACCCCAAGCAGCGCCGTCAGGAAGACCAGCGGCATGCTGAGGCCGTCGATGGTCAGAAGATAGGACGCGTTGATGCCGGGTATCCACGGATCAGAGCCGTACGCGCCCAGCTGCTCAACAATCGGCCCGCTGTTCGCGTACACAGTCCAGGCGTAGACGGCAAGCGCCAGATCCGCCGCGAGCGCCGCGAGCGCGATCAGCCGGACACGCGACTCCCGCCGTCCAAAGGCCGCAATGACCGCCGCGCCAAGAACGGGCAGGAAGACGATCAGCGTTATCAGGCCGTCGAAGGCGTTCATCCGTCCTGCCCTAGCCTCCCCACGCGATGTACGCGGCCACAATCAGGACTGCGCCGATGGACAGAACCGTGAGCGAGGTCTGCAGCTGCCCCGTCTCAACCACGCGGATACCCTTGCCGACGTTGCGCCCCACCACGCCAAAGGTGTTAACAGCCCGGTCGACGATGCCCTTCTCGCTGTCAAACCACGAGAGAAACCGCCACAGACCGCCGTAGAGCGCCATCCGCACAACAACGCCCTCATACAGCTCATCCAGGTAATACTTGCGGGTCAGCAGCCGCGCGAGGGGAGCGAGCGGGCCGCTGATGGACGGGGCGCTGATCGCGCCCCCTCTGTAGAGCGCCGCCGCGATTCCGATGCCGAGCAGTCCCGCGGCGAGGCCAAGCGCCGCGGGGACGATGTGAATCTCCTCCGCGTGCGCGCCAAGCGGCTCCAGCATGTCCGTAAACCAGTGCAGGCCCGGCGCGTTGGCAAGCCATGAGACGACGGCCAGCGCGGCCAGAACAACCATGGGCGCCACCATGACCCGCGGGGACTCATGCGGAGCGCCGCCGTGCCCCTCATCATGGGTTTCATGGGCGTTCTGCGTGGCGCCGGACTCCTGCGACTCTCCGCCGCGGTACTCGCCGTGGAAGGTCATGTACAGGGCGCGGAAGATATAGGCCGCGGTCATCACCGCGCCGGAAAGAGCCAGAATGAAGAGCAGCGTTCCCAGCGCGCCGCCATGAGACCACGCGCTGCCGAGTATCTCATCCTTGCTCCAGAATCCGGAGAACGGCGGAATGCCGGCCAGGCTCAGCGATCCAATCAGGAAGACGCCGTATGTCCAGGGCATCACCCTGCGCAGCCCGCCCATGAACCGCATGTCAAACGTGCCGGTGGCGTGATTGACGGAGCCGGAGCCCAGGAACAGCAACGCCTTGAAAAACGCATGGTTGAACAGATGGAACAGCGCTGGGCCGAGCGCCCCAAGGCCGAGGGCCAGGAACATGTATCCAAGCTGGCTCACGGTGGAATAGGCCAGAACGCGCTTGATGTCCGTCATCACCAGTCCCATCGACGCGGCAAAGACCAGGGTGAACCCGCCGATAAGCGCGACGACGGTTCGCGCCGTTTCCGCCTCATCGAACAGCGGCAGGAAGCGGGCGACGAGAAAGACGCCGGCGGCAACCATGGTGGCGGCATGGATCAGGGCGCTAACGGGCGTCGGGCCCTCCATCGCGTCCGGCAGCCAAGTGTGCAGCGGGAATTGCGCGCTCTTGCCCGCTGCGCCCGCCATGATGCCAAGGCATACCCACGTCAGCCCCGCTCCCGTCAGGACGGTCCCGCCGGCGCGCAGGAGGTCCACAGGGGCGTCCGGGTCATTGAGGACGAACGTGATCGGCGCGTCGTCTGGCCAGAGTAGAAAGATGCCCAGAATGGCAATCAGGAAAAACAGGTCGCCGAACCGGGTGATGATAAAGGCCTTCTTGGCCGCCGCCGCCGCGCTGGGGCGCGTGAACCAGAACCCGATCAACAGGTAGGAGCACAGCCCCACAAGCTCCCAACCGACAAACAGCAGAATCAGGTTGTTTGCCAGGACAAGCGTGAGCATCGAAGCGGTGAACAGCGCCATAAACGTGTAGTACCGGACATAGCCCCTGTCCTCGCTCATGTACCCGTGCGAGTAGATCTGGACGAGCAGGCTGACGGATGTGACGACGACCAGCATGATGGCCGTCAGGCCGTCCAGGAGCAATCCAATCCGAAGCGAAAACTCGTCGACGCGCAGGACCTCATGCAGCGGCAGAATCACCTCATGGTTGTTCCATACCGCAATGAGCGCCCACAGTGAGAGGAGGAAGGACAGGCCGATGGTTGATATGGCGGCGGCCGCGGCGAGCCGCGTGGTGGGACCCAGGAGCGGGCGGATGATCAGGCCGTTGAGCACTGCCGCTGCCAGCGGCGCAACTATGATGATCCAGACGGCGGCCTCAGGCATGGGTGGCGTCAGACCTTCCGCTCAATCTCTTCCGCCACGTGCTCACGCGCGCGGGGAATGCAGACCCTGAACTCCGCAAACTCATCACCCCAATGCTCGATACGGTCCGGGAGCAGGCGCGTGGGCAAGCCCTCGCCCTCGTAGAGCGTTTTCCACATCTCGGCGGCCATCAGGCCCCTGACCCTCTTGAACTCAACCCACATGGCGTTTCCGCTATCCCTCTGGCGCGGCCTGACTGTGTCCGGGCGCCGTTCTCATCGCGTCGTTCATTTGAGCAGGTTAATCTCCGCCGCATCGACCGTGTTGCGCCGGGCAAAGATGGTCAGCAGAATCGCCAGTCCAATCGCAACCTCGGCCGCCGCCACGGTGATGATGAATATCGCGAAGATGTGCCCGGAAAGCTCGTTCGGCGCGGTGTAGCGCGAGAAGGCGACCAGAGCAACGTTCACGCCGTTCAGCATCAGCTCAATGGACATGAGAACGACGATGACGTTGCGCTTGGCGAGAACGCCGAACAGCCCCACGGCAAACAGTCCGGCGGAGAGCAGCAGATAGTGTTCAAGCGCGATGGCTGCCATGCCGATTCCCCGACCTCACCGCTCCCGCGCGATCACAAGCGCGCCGATGGTCGCGACAAGCAGTAGAACCCCGGCCAGTTCAAACGGCAAGAGGTACACGCTGAAGAGCAGGTCCGGCAGATGCAGTCCCGGGGACGCGGCGTCCCCGACCATCGGGGAGATCGTGTCCGCCCTCCCCTGATGCTCCCATTGGGCGTTGGCCAGGACGTAGGCGAGTCCGGCCAGCGTCACGGCGCCGGTCAGCAGCCCAAGCGGCCACAGGCGGTGGGAGCGGCTGGCGCGGTTGATCTGCGCCGTCATCATGACGGCAAAGACGATGAGCACGGCGATGCCGCCAACGTAGATGAGGAACTGCGCAAGCGCGAGAAAGTCCGCGTCCAGCGTGACGTAGATCCCCGCCACGGCCGCAAGGCTGACAAGGAGTCCCAGCGCGGCATAGAAGATGTTCCGCGCCGTGACAACGGCAAACGCGCCGATCAGCGCGGTGGTCGCGAGAAAGAAGAAGGCTAGAGTGACCACCGGCCGGCCTCGTGCTCATCCAGCTCATCGTCCCCCGTATGGCCGATCATCTCCATCTGCGGCCTGAACTGCGTGCGCGGCTTCTTGGGCATGGCCTTGAGGTCCTCCACGCTGATCACCATCTCCTCACGCCCATAGGACGCCTGCTCAAAGTCGCCGCCCATGTGCAGGGCGTCGTACGGACAGACCTCAACGCAGAGAGCGCAGAACATGCACCGGCCCGTATCGATGTCAAAGACGTCGACGTGGTAGTCGCTGCCGACCTGCGAGTGCGGCTCCGGATGCGTGACGATGCGAATGATGCCCAGCGGGCAGCCCTTGGCGCAGGTGGCGCATCCGGTGCAGCGCTCCTCATACCAGACGAAAGTGTTGCCGCGAAAGCGCGGTGACTGCTCAAGCTTCTCCTCCGGGTACTGCGTGGTGAACGGCTTGCGCCGAATGTAGCCCAGCGTGACCATGAGGCCCTTGATCGCCCCTGTTCCAAATAGCGCCATGCCCTTCCTCCTACCCCCTCGCGGGCGCGGACGCTGCCAACTGTGTGTCAAAGCGCGCCAGTCCGGGAACGCGGGACAGCAGCGCGAGCACCGCGACGGTCAGCCCGATATTGACAACGGCAATCACCGCGAGCGCGATGACCGGCAATGCCTCGCCCGGCTCCAGTGAGAACAGGGCCTGCGCGGCGAGAACCTCAGCAGCCGTGACGAGTATGTTGATGGTCGCCAACGGGAACAGGAGCTTCCACGCGAGGGCCAGCATCTGATCGATCCGGACGCGCGGCCACGTTCCCCGGAACCAGAAGAACAGGAAGACAACCGCTGACGTCTTCAGGCCAAACCAGATCAGCCCTCCAATATCCGGTTTCCATCCGCCCAGGAACAGCGTCACGATCACGGCGGACCACCCAAGAGCGGCCACGTACTCCGCGCCGTAGATCAGTGCGAACTTCGTCCCCGTGTACTCCGTGTGAAATCCCGCCACGATCTCCGATTCCGCTTCATTGATGTCAAACGGCGTCCGATTCAGCTCTGCCGTCACCGCCACCAGCATGATGAGAAAGCCAATCGGCTGCACCAGGATGAAGGGGATGCCCTGCGCCTCCACGATCTTCTGCAGATTCAGCGAGCCGGAAAGCAGGATGACGGAGGTGACGGCCAGAATCAGCGGCACCTCATAACTGACAAGCTGCGCCACGCCGCGCACCGCGCCGTAGAGAGAGTACTTGTTGTTGGATGCCCACCCCGCCGCGAACGCCGCGAGCGACGAGACGGACGTGACGGCAATCACATAGACGATCCCTGCATCGAGGTCGGCAACGGCCCAGCCACGGAAGAACGGAACCACCGCAAAGAGCGCGATGGCGGGCGCAAAGAACAGGACGGGCGCAAGGAGAAAGACTGGACGGTCCGCCGCGCGCGGCGTCAGGTCCTCCTTTGTCACAAGCTTGAGCAGATCGGCTGCGCCCTGAAGAAGCCCAAACGGACCAACGCGGTTTGGCCCGATGCGGTTTTGCATTCGCGCAACCAGCCGCCGCTCCGCGTAGGTCAGCATGATCGCGCTGCCCAGCAGAACGTTCACGACAATGAAGATGCCAAGCAGCGGCATCAGGATATCCACGACTCCGATGGGCAGAAAGCTCTCCAGAATGCCGCGGGTCAGGTCGGCGATCATCGATCGACCTCACCGACGTTGATGTCCAAAGTGCCAAAGTTCACGATGAGGTCGGCAAGCTTCCAGCCCACGCACAGCTCGCGGAGAACCGTCAGGTTGATGAAGGACGGGGAGCGGATGCCGCAGCGGTACGGGGCGATTGTCCCGTCGCTGACCAGATAGAAGCCAAGCTCGCCCTTGGTGGCCTCAATGGCGCTGTACACCTCGCCAACGGGGGGCCGAATGAAGAAGTCCGCGGGTGTTCGCGTGGGGCCGTCCGGCATCTCCGCCATGCACTGCCGCGTCATGCGCGCGGATTCTTTCATCTCCTGCAGGCGCACCCACATGCGGTCCCAGTTATCGCCGTTCTGCGTCACCGGCACATCGAAGTTCATGCGGTCGTAGGCCTCATACGGCGCCTGTTTGCGCAGGTCAAAGTTGACGCCGGAGGCGCGGAGGTTGGGGCCGGTCACGGAGCACTCAATCGCCCGCTCACCGGAGAGCGGCGCGATGCCCTTCATGCGCGACACCAGGATTTCATTCTCCAGCAACAGGGCCTCATACTCCGCGACGCGCTCCGCAAAATCGTCCAGAAAGGCGTTCAGGGCCGCGTCAAAGCCGGGCGGCAGGTCATGGGAAACGCCCCCAATGCGCATGTAGCTGAAGGTGATGCGAGCGCCGCAGACCATCTCGAACAGGTCAAGCACCTTCTCACGCTCGCGGAACATGTGCATGAGCGGCGTGATCCAGGCGCCAAGATCGTTGATCAGGAATCCAAGCGCCATGAGATGGCTCGCGATGCGCATGAGTTCGGCCATCATGACGCGCAGGTATTGCGCGCGCTCCGGCACATCGACATGCGCCAGCGCCTCCACCGCGCGGACGTACGCCAGGTTGTTCGACATGCCGGACAGATAGTCCAGCCGGTCGGTGAGGGTGATGACCTGCGTGTAGCTGCGCTCTTCCGCAAGCTTGGAACTGCCGCGGTGCAGGTAGCCAAAGACCGGCTCAACGTCCACCACCTCCTCGCCGTCAAGGAGCGCGCGAATGCGGAAGACGCCGTGTGTGCTGGGGTGCTGCGGCCCCAGGTTGAGCAACACCGGCTCAATATCGTAGTTTGTCGCTCCGCTGTCCGGAATGACGTTCATTGACTACCGTTCATGTTTCATATGGCGTCCGTGCGGCGCCTGTTCTGCTTCATTCTGTTGCCCCGCGGCCTTGCCATCTGTCTACGCGAAATCCTTGCGGAGAGGGTGCCCGGGAAAGCCCTCCCACAGGAGTATTCGTTTCATGTTGGGATGCCCGATGAACTCAATGCCGAAGAGGTCATAGATCTCACGCTCCTGCAGATTCGCCCCCTCCCACACCGGCGCCACAGAGGGAACGGTCAGGTTCTCCCGGCCCCACACGCGGACCTTGAGGGTGGTCTCATGGTTGCGGCGGATGGACAGCAGGCCGTAGCGGAGCTCAAAGCGGTCGATAAAGTCGACCACGTCCAGTGACCGGAGCATGCGCATATCCAGATCATCGTCGTCACGCAGAAAGCGGCAGACCTCGACGATCCTGTCCGCGGAGACAACAATCCAATCGTCCCGCGTTTCCTCCACCGCGTCCGGCAGAGCGTCCTGGAGTTTTTGGGCGACGGTGTCTGTTGACAGCGTGATGGTCATGCGCCCTCAGGAGATCAGCTTTCTCAGGCGCGGCTCCGGACTGCGGGCAAGCGAATCACGCCTGATCTTTTCCTGGAGTTTCAGCAGGCCGTGCAGCAGGGCGTCCGGGCGCGGCGGACAGCCCGGGACGTAAACGTCAACCGGCACAAGGCGGTTGACGCCGGGCACAACGCTGTAGCCCTGATAGTAGGGGCCGCCGCTGGTTGCGCAGACACCCATGGAGATGACCCACTTGGGGTTGGGCATCTGCTCATAGATGCGGCGCACAACCGGCGCCATTTTCCACGTGACGGTGCCGGAGACGATCATAAGATCCGCCTGCCGGGGAGAGGCGCGGAATATCTCCATTCCAAACCGCGCCTGATCAAAACGGGGCATGACGGCGGCGATCATCTCAAACGCGCAGCAGGCAAGGCCAAGCGTCACCGGCCACACGGAATTGGACCGGCCCCAGTCCAGCAGGGCATCGAGAGAGGTCACAAGAACGGAGCGCTTGAGCGATTCCGGAACCTCAATGGGCTCATCGACGTGCTGCTCCGTCGCGAGGGCGCGCAGCCTCTCGATGACCTCGCCCTCCTCCACGTCCAGTTGATCAGTGGTGACGGTGAGCGGGATGCCGTAGGGCGAAGGCAGGTGCTCCGGACCCGGCGGGATGGGCGTTACCTCTGCCACTCAAGCGCCTCCTTCTTCCATTCATACAGGAATCCAACCAGCACAAGAATCAGGAACAACGCCATCCCAAGGAATGCGACCCACCCCAGCGTGAGGAACCGCGCGGCCCAGGGGAGCAGAAAGATGACCTCCACATCAAAGATCACGAACAGCAGGGCAAAGAGATAGAACCGGAAATTGAATTGAACGTTCGCCGTGCCCGTCGGAACCATGCCGGACTCATACGTCATTCGCTGAAAGCGGGGTTCTTGGTCAGGCGGCGTGACCGGACGAATGCGCACGCGGGACAACAGGGCGGAAAAGACCATGAGGCTGACAGGGACAAGAACGGCGGCAACGCCCATAGCCGCAATCGCCCAATACTTGCCGCTCTCATCCACCGCCGCGGCTCCTTAAAGCAGGCTCGGCTTCATTCGCCACCATAGCTAACTCTACGGACGCGCAGTTATCCATGTCAATGGCGCAGGCGCTCCATCGGCGTACACCGCGGCGTTCGGCCATCGGTCAAGTGCAGCGGGGTCGACGAGAGCCGTATGCTGAATCCATGACAACGGACGCGCCGCCATTGCTTTCGGTCGAGGGCCTCCACACCTCATATGTGACCCGGGACGGGACCGTCCGGGCCATTCAGGACGCGAGCTTCTTTGTTCACGCCGGGGAGATTCTCGGCATCGTCGGCGAGAGCGGCTCCGGAAAGACGACGGCGGGGCTTGCGACGATGGGACTGGTACCCTACCCCGGGCGTGTCACCGGCGGGCGCATCCGTTTTCACGGCCATGATCTCAATGAGCTTGACGAGGATGAGCGCCGCCTGTTGCGCGGCGAGGCGATGGCCATGATCTTCCAGGACCCGCAGGCCGCCCTGAATCCTCTGATGACCATCGGCGCTCAGATGGCGGAGATTTTCAATACGCACGGTCAGATCGTTCACTCTCAGGTGCGTGAGCAGACCGAGGACGCGCTGGCATCCCTGGGCCTGCCGGACCCGGGCCGCATACTGCAGAGCTACCCCTGGCAGTTGAGCAGCGGAATGTGCCAGCGGGTCATGATCGCCATGATGCTTGTCCTGGAGCCGGAGCTCCTGATTGCGGATGAGCCCACCTCGGCGCAGGATGTGACGCTCCAGGCGGAGATTCTGGAGAGGATTCTTGGGCTGGCCAAGGACCACGGCATGGGGGTCATTTTGATCACGCATGACATGGGCGTGATGGCGCGGGCGGCAGACCGCGTGATGGTGATGTACGCAGGGCGGATTGTGGAATCCGCGGACACCGTCTCCCTGTTCCGCAATCCCCAGCACCCCTACACGTGGGCGCTGCTGCAGTCCATGCCCCGGCTGGACAGTGACCGCCGCGCGCTGCGGAACGTCCCAGGAGCGCCGCCCGATCTCCTGGACCCGCCGGATGAGTGTCCGTTCCTGGCACGCTGCCACAAGGCGACCGTGTCGTGCAGAACCATGCCGATGCCGCCGCTCAGGACGATCGGCGCGGGCCACATGCTGGCGTGCTACAACCCCATGACGGCGGCGCAGTCCGCCGGATAGGACTCCCGCCGCCCTAGCGCGCTGCGGCGCCGGGAGTTCCAACGCCGCACAGATCGGCAATCAGGAGCTCCATCGCCGTATCCTCGCCAAGCTCGCCCGTCTTGAGCGCGAGGTCATACCGCAGGATCATGCGGTGCATCTCCCGCAGGCGCGCCATGGAAAAGCCGCGGCTCTGGTTCACGGTCTTGCGGATTGCGAAGTCCGATCGGGAGCCGATGGCGTCCTGGAGCTCCGCGCGGGAAATGCCGCGCTCCGTCCCGTCCTTCGCGGCGAGAAGCCGCCTCATCTGCGTTGCCAGCATCGCCATGATCTGCGGAACGGCGGCGCCGGCGTCCGCGCGGAGCCGCTCCACCCGTTGCCGCGCCCGTGGATACCGGCGCTCAATCACATCATCGACCATGGCAAAGATGTTCTCGTCGCGCGTCACGCCTGCCAGGAGACCCACGTCCTCGGCTGAAACGGGGCGCTCCGTTCCCGCGTACAGCAGCAGTTTGTCAATCTCATTGGAGAGCGCCCACAGGTTGCTGGCGTGAGCCTCCGCGAGTTGACGCTGCGCAGCGGCGTCGATCCGCCCCCCGCGTTCCTCCACCGTCTGTCGAATCCATGCCGTCAGGTCGTTCCCGCGCAGGGGCGTGAAGACGCGGACATTCGCAACGGGCGCCAGGTGCTTCAGCAGGGGGTTGGATTCAGCGATTGCGCCGTCGGAGAGGACAACAATGTTCGATTCCGGCAGATCGGGCACGGACTCTCGCAAGTGCCCCCATCCCCGAAACGGGTCCGCCTGGCTCTTCTGGGATTCGTCCTGTTCCGCCGGACGGGAACGCCCGGAGCGGCCACCGGAACGGCCTGCCCCGCCGGTCTGCGAACGCGAGAACAGCGACAGCAGCCCCTCAATGATGATGAGCCGCCCCGCTGCCAGGAACGGCACCGCGCCCGCCTGCGAGATTGCCTCCGCGGGCGTGGTGTCCGCCGCGGCGAGCGTGACAGTGTTGAGGGAGGCCATGTCCGCATCCCCAAGGCGCGACCGCAGGTTGTGAATGGCGCGCTTTCGGGAGTAGTCATCCTCGCCGTAGTAGATCTCAAACACAGCGTCTCCGTCTCTTCCATCCAACGGGCCATATCGCCGCCGCGCGTCATGCGGCCGGGAGCCGGGCGCGCGAACCGGTTTGTTGTTGCACACGCCCGCGTGCACACGTACAATACGGCGCAAGCCACATGACAACAATCCCTGCGCCGCTCCAGGAGCGGTACGAGATCATATCTGCCCTGCCCGGGACGTCTCTCTATTCCGTCTATTCCGCGATTGAACGCGAGAGCGGCGACACGGTCGAGATACGGCAGCCGCGGGTTCGCGCCCTGGAAGAGGTTTCAGGCATTGAGCCGTTCCGGGCACTGATGGGGCGTCACCAGTCCGTTCACCATCCGCATCTGGGACGTCTGCTGGTCATTGAGCCGGACGGCGACGCCTTCTGGCTGGTGTATGAGCCCGCGCGGGGCGAGCAGCTAAGGGGCTGGCTGGGGCGCGGACTGCAGTTGGATGAGGCGCTTCAGCTCATCGCGCAGGCGGCATCCGCGTTGCAGGCCCTGCATGACGCCGGCCTGGTTCACGGGGACATCAACTCTCGCAACCTGTATGTCACGCCGGTGACGGGCGCGCAACTCAGAAACGGCGGACTGGCCGCGCTGGCGGACAGTATGGGCAGCATGCAGGCGTCATTGCAGATTCCCATGCCGGCCTACATGGCGCCGGAGGTGCTGCG
>JAAXGS010000036.1 GCA_012271225.1 Dehalococcoidia bacterium
TGAACGGCACGCTGTCCATCCGGACGCCAACGGCGTCCGCGATCGCGTTGGCAATTGCGGGCAGCGTGGTGATATTCGCGTGCTCGCCAACGGCCTTGACGCGGTACGCGCCGCGCCCCTCATCGGTCGTGACGATGCCGACGCGCAACTCCGGAATGTCCTGTTCCGTCGGAATCTTGAAATCGGCGAACGAGGGGTTCGTCACGCGCCCCCCCTCGTCAACCGTCAGTTCCTCCATCATGGCGAATCCGTAGGCGTTGATCATGCCCCCTTGAATCTGGCCGTAGAACCCCACCGGATTGATGATTCGGGAGGTGTCATGGACGGCGGTGATGGCGCGCACGCGCGGCTGCCCGGTTTCACGGTCGATCTCCACCTCCGCCACCTGAGCCACGAAGGACGTGTACGGGCTCTGCGTTGCCTCATCCAGGCGGCCCAGGCCGGACACCGGCTCCCCCGCCCGTTCCGCGATGCGCTCCATGGGCGCCGATTCGCCGGAGCGGGAGTTCACAAGAGCGCCCGCCTCAAACTCAACGATGTCCTCGTCCCACCCCTGAAATTCGGCCGCAAGGCGCTTCAACTTGCCCTTGACATCCTCTGCCGCCATGTGCCCTGACTCGGTGATGATGAAGCTGCCGCGGCTGCCGCCAACCCCCGTGTCAAACTCCGCCTGATCCGTATTGAAGGGGACGACCGTGACGCGAGACACATCGATGCCCAGTTCATCCGCCGTCACCTGCTGCGCCATTGTGTAGGTTCCCATGCCGGGGTCATAGATGGAGTTTGCCGCGACAACAGAGCCGTCGGCGTGGACAGTGATGCCCATCGTGGTTTGCCCGCCGCCCTGGGAGCGGTGCCCGAACGCGATTCCCCTGCCGACATTGTCCGGCTTGGGGCTGCCCCAGCGTGAGAGCCGCGCCGCCTCATGCAGCACCTCCTCCGCCTTGACGTCCAGATAGGTATGCCCCACCGGCGTCTCATCGCCGTCCCGGATGACGTTCTTAAGGCGCAACTCCAGGGGGTCCATGCCGAGTCTCTGCGCAATGAGGTCCATGTGCGATTCCCCCGCGAAAATGCCCTGCACCTCGCCGGGTGATCTGTGGAATCCGCACGGGACGGTGTTGGTGTACACCTGATAGGCGTTGATCTGAACGTGGGGAATCCTGTACGGCCCGGCGATCTCCGCGATGCCGGGGAGATTTGAGCCGGGAACGGGTTTGTAGCCCCCGTACGCTCCGGAGTTGAAATAGACCTCCGCCTCCCACGCGGTGAGCGCGCCATCGTTTTTGACGCCCGCCCGGACACGCATTGCGCTCTCATGGCGCGGATTCATCGCGGAGAACTCCTCCGCGTAGTCCAGCGCAAGCTTGACCGGCCGCCCGGTCTTCCGTGCGAGGAAGTAGCAGATCGGCGCGCCGGTGATGTCGCCCTTCCCGCCAAAATCGCCGCCGACGTAGGCGTAGTTCACCGTGACGTTGTCGGCAGGCTCGCCGATGACCCGGGCCAATGCCCTGTGGTTGGCGAACGGCGACTTTGATCCCAGCCAGACCTGCACGCGGCCGGTCTCATCGATCCAGACGATGGTGTTGTGAACCTCAAGGTAGCCCTGATGGGTGCGAGGAGTCGTGTAGACGTGCTCGACGATTACGTCCGCGTCCCGAAATCCCTCTGCAACGTCGCCCTTGCCCCACGCGCCCTTCGCAAAGATGTTGGAGGGGGTCTCCATCGGCGCGGGAATCCCGAAGTAGGAGTTGAACTCCGGGTGGAGAACGGGCGCGTCATGCGCCCGCGCCTCATCCATCGTGACGGCGGCGGGCAACTCCTCGTACTCCACGTCGATCAGCGCCAGCGCCTGCTCCGCGATGTCCTCGTCCTCGGCCGCGACGGCGGCGACCTTGTCGCCGATGTAGCGGGCGGCATCGAATGTGAGCAGCGGCTCATCGACTATTCGCTTGCCGATCCGCATCCCGTCAACCTCATCGGGCGTCAGGACGGCGTGGACGCCGGGCAGCGCCAGCGCGGCGGACGCATCGATGGACGTGATCCTCGCGTGCGGGTACGGAGAGCGGAGAATCTTGCACCACAGGGTGCCCGGCAGGGTGACGTCAAGCGAGTACTGCCCTGTCCCGGTGGTCTTGTCCAGGCCGTCCGACCGGGCGATTGACGCCCCGACGGCGGGCGATTGCGCTAATGCCATTATCCTTGTCTCCCTGCCCAGGTGATGTCAGTGGTCCTGTTCCCTGTCCCCGAGAAAATCACACGCGATGCGGGCGGACAGGCCCCGGACTGCTGCGGGATGACCCACTGCCCGCCCTGTGATTCCTGTCACGCAGTATAGGGGAATCCCGGCTGCGGCTGCCAGTGGGACGCATGGCGTGGGGAGTTGTGCGCAGACACTGACGCGAGGGGCGCTCCACGCCGCCGTGTTTGAAATCTCACAGCGTGCATGTATGCTTGATAGTGACCCGTTGCATGCCCGTCGATGTGGAGTTACGCCATGGAAGCCAGAGTAATGCCTTTATCCGGTTCGCAGCGCGGCGGCCTTGTGGGCAAGGGCTATATGAAGGTCTTTTCCTATGAGATCGCTCTCGAATCAAGCAAGGCCCCGGAATTCGTTGACGTTACGGACTGGGTGCAGAACATCGTTGAGGAGACCGGAGTGAGGTTCGGGACGGCAGTTGTGTACTCCACGCATACCACCACATCCGTCGCGATCAATGAGAAGGAGCCCCTCCTGCTGGAGGATGTTGGCCATCTGCTGGAGCACTTTGCGCCCCGGGAAGGCGGGTATCTGCACAACGATTTTGAAATGCGAACGGTCAACATGAATGGCGATGAATTTCCCAATGGCCACGCGCACTGCCAGCAGATCGTGCTCGGAACCAGTGAGACTATTCCCATTGTGGGCAACCGCCTGCATCTGGGGGTGTATCAGAGGATCTTTTTTATTGAGCTTGACCGCCCGCGCCCCCGCCAGCTCGTCGTTCAGGTTATGGGGGTTCAGGAGGAGGACTGATGCGGACGCGCGCGCCGGCCGCCATCCCGTCTGCCCTGGAATCGGCCTACCGCGAGTGCGTCGCCGTCGCCCGGTCTCACTACGAGAACTTCCCCGTCGCGTCACGCCTGCTGCCGTCTGATCTGCTCCCGCACGTCTCCGCCGTCTATGCGTATTGCCGCGGCGTGGATGACCTGGGCGACGCGGCTCAGGGGGACAGGCTCGCGCTGCTTGACGACTGGGAGACGCAGCTTGACGCCTGCTATAACGGAACGCCGACGGAGCCGCGCCTCCGCGCGCTTCAGCACACAATTGCGGCCTTTGATCTTGAGCCGCAGCCGTTCCGTGACCTCATTACGGCCAATCGTCTGGATCAGGGCGAATGCCGCTATGAGACATTCGATGATCTCCTGAACTATTGCCGATACTCCGCAAACCCGGTTGGGCATCTGTACCTGGCGCTCATGGGCTACAGCGACCCCGAGCGGCGGGCGCTCTCCGATGCCACGTGCACTGCCCTGCAACTCGCCAACTTCTGGCAGGATGTCCGGCGCGACTTTGCGCTGGGGCGCGTCTACATTCCCCAAGAGGATATGCGCGCGTTCGGCTACACCGAGGATGAACTGCGGAACGGTCAGTGCACGCCCGCGTTCCGTGAGCTCATGGCGTTTCAGGTCTCACGCGCGCGCCGCCTGTTCGCCGAGGGTCTGCCCCTTGTGGATATGCTGCGGGGAATCGCGCGGCTGCACGTCAGGCTCTTCACGCTTGCGGGTCTGCGCGTCCTCGATGCCATTGAGAGGCAGAGATTTGACGTCCTGGCCCGGAGGCCTACGGTTTCAACGGCGTGGAAAACGTGGCTGGTGGCGCGGACGTGGCTGCTGATGAAGGTCACACGGCAGATCTGACACGCGGATCGACGGACAACGGGGGAAGAATCAGTGACGATGCCGGCGCCGGTAGAGGCGTATGAACACTGCCGCCGCGTGACAAAGGAGGCGGCCGGTAATTTCTACTACGCCTTCATTACGCTGCCCCGCCGTCGACGCCGCGCCATGTATGCCGCCTACGCCTACTGCCGCCTGTGCGATGACCTTGCGGACGATGATCTGCCCCTTCCACAAAAGGCCCGGCAGATTCAGGAGATCGGCGAGAGGCTTCTTGAGGCCAAGAACGGCAGGCCGCAGGGGCCGGTCTTTGAAGCGCTGGCGCATGCCGCCGCCGAGTATGAGATTTCCTTTGACGATCTGGCAGAGGTCGCTAAGGGTGTGGAGATGGACCTCACTGTGTCCCGCTACCGGACCTTTGAGGACCTTGCGGCCTACTGCTATCGCGTCGCCTCGGTGGTCGGCCTGATCTGCATCCGCATCTGCGGCTACAACGACCCCCGCGCCCGCGAGTACGCCATCGATCTGGGACTCGCCATGCAGCTGACCAATATCCTGCGTGACGTCCGGGAGGACGCGGAGCGCGGCCGCATCTACATTCCCCAGGAGGATATGGAACGATTCAACTACTCCGAGGAGGAACTCATGGCGGGAACGGTCAATGACCGGTTCCGTGAGCTGATGGCGTTTGAGCTGGCGCGGGCGCGCGAGCATTTCACAAGCGGCAAGCGCCTGATCACGCTGCTCCCCGTTCGAACACGCGCCTTCCCGGCGGTCCTTGGCGGTCTGTATGAGCGACTGCTGGATCGGATTGAGAGCCGACGCTACAACGTGTTCGCGGGACGTGTGGGATTGACGACACGGGAGAAGATCGCCCTGGCGGTGCGGCTGTGGATTCAAAGTTACGTCCCGATGGAGCGCGTGGCCACTGCGTGGTGATTGGGGGCGGGCTGGCGGGGCTGTCCGCCGCCTGCGCTCTTGCCGATCACGGCTTCACGGTCACCCTTATCGAACGGCGCGCCTATCTGGGCGGCCGCGCGTTTTCGTTCCATGACCCCGCAACGGGCCGTGAACTGGATAATGGCCAACACGTGTACCTCCGCTGCTGCACCGCATACACCGGCTTTCTCCGGCAGATCGGCGCGTTTGACCGGACGGTGTTGCAGCGGCGCCTGCGCGTGGCAGTGGCGAACAGGACGGGAAAGACCGGAACCCTGACCTCCACGCCCCTCCTTCCTGCCCCGCTTGATCTGCTGCCGTCCCTGCTCACGTTTCCCCATCTCGGCGTGAAGGACCGGCTCCGCGTGATGCGCGGGATGTTCAGCGTCCGCACGACAAACCGGGAGGCGAACCGGGAAGCGCTGGAATCCATGACGTTTCGGGCCTGGCTCATGGCGCATGGGCAGTCGCCCGCGGCCATCACCGCCCTGTGGGAGCTCATCACCCTGCCCATTCTCAATGACAGGACGGACGCCGTCAGCGCGTACATGGGGATCATGGCTCTCCAGGACTCGCTGCTTGCCGGCAAGGGGATGGCGGATCTGGGCTACTCCCGTGTCGGACTTTCAACCCTGGTTGGCGAGGGATCACGGGCATATATCGAGAGCCGCGGAGGGCGTCTGCTGACGGGACGCAGGGCATCACGCATCACGATCCGAGAGGGCCGAGCGGCGGGCATTGAGGTCGGCGATGAGGCGATACCGGCGGACGCGGTGATCTGCGCCACGCCGTGGGACGCGCTCCCTCCGCTGCGCGCGGACAGCAAGAACACGGGGACAGAGGAAAACACTCCGGATTGTGACGCGCCGAATCTGGAATGGGCGCCCATTGTTGGGCTGCACGTCGGGTATGACCGCCCCGTGATGTCTGAGCCGTTCCTGGCCGTTGTCGACAGCCCGGTTCAGTGGATATTCAACCGATCCGTGATGAATGGCTCAACGGACGCGGCCACGCAGTTGCTGATCTCAATCAGCGCCGCATGGCAAGAGGCGGATATGTCCGCGGATCAGCTCAGGGAGATGGCCGACGCGGAGCTGAGGGCCATCCTGCCCGCCGCGGCGGATGCCGCCATGACCTGGTTTCGCGCCGTCAAGCAGCCGCAGGCAACGTTCCGCTGCTTGCCCGGCGCGCAGGCGCGGAGACCGTCACAACGAACGGCCATACCGGGACTGTTCCTGGCGGGTGATTGGACGCAAACCGGCTGGCCCGCCACGATGGAGTCGGCCGTGCGGAGCGGCGTTATGGCCGCGGCGGAGGTCGATGCCTTTCTCCCCCGGACCGGCGTCTGAGATTTCGGCTCCTGCCGGCGCGCGGGCGCGTCGAGGCGGGCGCTACCAGGGGGTGGAGTTTTCCGAATACACGTGGTCCGGCATGTTGTAGTTGATCTCCATTTCCGAGACGTTGGAGGCGTCCAACAGGCCGGTGAACTGCGTGAAGCTGTTGTGATTCGTGAACCGCGGCAGCCAGCGCGCCAGGAATGTGTGATACCGCGCCTGCAGCCTGAACAACGGCAGGACCCCGAAGGTTGACGTTCGGGGGTATCGAAGCTTGTCCGCGAACTCGGGCCCGATGATTGCGCGGGAGACGCGGAAGATGTATCGCGCAAGGCGCTGCCTCTCTCGCGGCGCTTTCATGCCAACAAGCAACGGCGCGGAGTTGATGAGAGAGTGCGCCATGACAACCGCTTCCGGGCCCGGCTCCGGCTCGCACATCACAGCGATGTTGAAGAGCGTCAGCGCGTCCTGTTCATCCGTGAACAGAATGCTCTCCGGGATTCCCAACAGGTGGCCCGCATAGCGCCACACGGCCATGAAACTCCGCCGCTCCTCATCGGTGAAGCGGGCGCCCAGCCTCTTCATGTGGTGGAGAAGCCGCGCGGAGAAACCCGCGATTCCCAAGCCCATATGCGCGGCGCTCAGCGGCACACCCCAGGCCGCCGTGTCCCAGTCTTCGGACTCATAGAGGAGCCTTCGGACCTGCGCGTGAACCAGCCGCAGCCGAAAACTGAGCTTGAGGCCGTCGCCGGAGCGCTTCAGACCGTCCGGCAGGAAGGATTCCAGCATCTGGCGATTGTTCTGCATCAGGCGTCTCAAACCCTGATCCCGGAGCCGGCCGGTGATGAAGAAGGACTTGCTGATGTTGGTGGCGAAGCCCTCAATCAGTGTTCCGCCCACAAAGGCCCCGAGAATGGCCCTGGAGTTCCGTATGAACATGCGGGACCCCGGCCGGAACTCATCATGGTTGACCCAACTCGGCGGCTCGTCCAGTGACGAGACAAGCCGTTGCACGCTTGCGGGAGCATTGGCCAACGCGCTGCCGCCGGGATCGTCCATTGCGGCCCGGATGAGCATGGCGGACTCCCTGCGGCCCAACCCCGCAAGCTCCTCGACCACCGCGTCGGCCTCCGGGTCGGCCACAAGGGTGTGCGCCACGTATTTGTCCGCGATCTCCGGGTTCACCAGGCGCGCGCGCTCATACCCGCTGATGTAGTCCGTCGGTATCGTCTGTTTCACCGCTTCGATTGGCTGATCCTCCCCTGCTGGTTGGGGCGCAGTGCTGCGGGTTGCATGCCCGTCGGCGCCGGTGTTCCTCCGCGTTCGGCCTCGGTTGTCCATGCGTCACTCTGTGTATGAGGTTATTCGCTGCGGGGCGCAATAACGACGCTCCCCGCCACGTTCCATTATAGGCGTTGAGTGTGGCGGGAATGCCGCCGCGAGGCGTCCGCAGTGTACCATGATGATTCAGTCATGCCCCAACCCACAGAGACCGGGATGTATATATATGGGCCAATGCAGGTACTGTCATGAGAACGCCGGCTGGTTTCGCCGGCAGCATTCAGACTGTCAGAGGGCGCACGCCCGGGCGGTGGCGGAGATCGACCGCATGGGGAAGGACGCCGCGCTGCGCGGGCGGGGCCTCGATACCCTTCTTGATGACATCAGGCGTGTCGCCGCAGCGGGCCGGGTTGACGTGGGCGGCTCCGCCATGCAGGACATCCTTGTCAGGGCATGGGGACTTGCCGTCGATGAGTCGCTGGAGGACGGCGTATTCAAGCCGGAGGAGCGGCAGAATCTGAACCGATTTCGGGTTCATTTCGGCCTGGGCGAGGACATCCTTAATCGGGCGGGGCACTTCGATACGTTTCGGATGATGCACCTCATCGGCATGATCCAGAACAACGAGCAGATTCCCCGTTTTGATCGCCGCGCCGCGCGGGCGCGGTTTGGCCGATTTCCGTTCAACCTGATGAAGAGCGAGGAGATGGTGTGGGTTTTCCGTGAGGTGCCCTACTATGAGCAGGTCACCACGCGTGAGTTTCAGGGCAGCTCGCTGGGCGTGAGCGTTCGCGTCGCCAAGGGCGTGTATCTGCGCCCCGGCGCCTTCCGCGGGCGCACCGTCTCCTCAAGCAGTATGCAGCGGACGGACACCGGCACCATGGGGATCACCACCAAGCACATCTACTTTGGCGGGACGCAGAAGGCCTTTCGCGTCCGGCTGGACAGGATTGTGTCCATCATGCCCTACAGCGACGGACTCGGCATCATGCGCGACCGCGCCCGGGCCAAACCGGAGCACTTCGGGCTGACGGAGCACAACGTGTGGTTCGCCGCCAACCTTGTCGAAGCGATTCAGTCCGCGGATGATCTCGCGCTGCCCGGGTCCGATGACGGCACGCTCGATGACATTGTTGGGGCCATGGTGACGGGTGATGCCGCGGACATCATCGATGATGACGACGACGATGATGATGACGACGACGGAAACCTTGTTCCGGTCTCCGTGCTGGGCAGCTCCTAGAGCCGGCGCGAATACTGCCTCACGTGAGGCGCACCCCGGGTGCCTGCCGATTGACGCATCCGGAGTTTCCCAGGTAGGCGCAACGCGGCCGCAACTCCCGGGCGCTCGCCCTTTGGCGTAGATTAGAGAAACCGGAATGCACAATCGTTCAGGACTTCAGGATCACAAGGAGGTTGAAGAGATGCCGATCATGCTCGCGCGGGGTATCGGGGGTTATCTTCTCCTGACGGCGGCCGTGGTCTTCCTCACCTTCATCATCACGCCGCTGATCCATGACGGCTCACCGGAGTACCCCTACTGGCAGGTCATCAACCATTTCATGGCGTTGGGCGCGCTGATCATGCTTGCGCTCACCTTCCTCAATCGGTGGCGTCTGGACCCGGAGGCAACGGACAACTACACGTGCGCGATTGCCTCGTTCCTCTTTTACGGCTCCGTCATTCTGGTGATGCTCTTCTTCTGGGAGTATTTCTGGCAACTGAATCCGGAGAGCGAGACGGGCGATGCCGTCACCTCGCACATCATCTTCTTCCCGATTGTCGACGCGCTATACGTTGTGTTTGGGCTGATCATCGGCGAGCGGCTCCTGCGGATGAAGCCGGAGGAGTAAAGCGTTTGCCGCGCCGTCCGTTCAGACGCTAAACGCGGCCGGTCACGATTGTTCGGACAACCTGCCTGAGCGGCGGCCGATGGCCGTAGACCAGCAGATAGCTTCGGAACAGCCGCTGCGTCAGCTTGACGGCCACCAGAACCGACAGCGTCAGCGCGATGAGACTGAGAATGATCTCGCCCGTTCCCATCGCGTCCAGGCCAAGTCGAGCGAGCGACATGGTTGGGGCGGTGAACGGAACGTAGGTCAACACACGGGCCAGCAGCATGTCCGGGTTCTCGATAAATGTCACGATCAGCCAGAACGGCGCCACGGCCGGCAGAATCACGATGAATGTGACCTGCTGTGATTCCCGCTGTGACGTTGTGATGGCCCCGAGAGCCGCCATGAGCGCGGCAAAGAAGGCGTAGCCAAGCAGGAAGTAGATGACGGCGATGATGATCAGCGGAACGGACGGGGCGTCAAACGCCGGAAAGCCGTCAACAATCCGTGTGACTCCAATGAGGAATACGACAAGGGACACCACCCATACGCCCATCTGAACGATGCCGGCCGCCCCCAGCCCCAGCAGCTTGCCCAGCATCAACTGATCCGGAGTGATGCTGGACAGGAGTATCTCCATCACCCGGTTCTCCTTCTCCTCATTGAGGCCCTGAAGCAGGTATCCCGTGATGGTGAGGACGGAGAAGATAATGCCGAACGCCACCGCCATGAAGAATGCAGCGCGTGATGCGTCAAAGCTCTCCTGAACCGGCTCCCCGCTTTCGTCAATCGTTATCGTGGCGGTCTGCGCCGGATCACGGATGCGGGCCGCGCGGGCCTCATCCGCCACGCCCGCGACGAGATTGGCGCGGAGAAACCGCTGCAGCGCCGCCCCGCCGCCGCCCGCCAGGTCCAGCCCGCTCTCGCCCTTGACGATGGAGATCACGAGGCCGGTCTGCAGATAGTTGGCGGGGATGATGTATGCCGCGCTGATGTCCCCTGCCGCGACCGCGTCCCGTGCCTCCTCTTCATTTGTGAAGGCATGGAACGTCGTTGTCCCCTGCTGTTCGAACCCTGTGATGACTCCCGCGAGATCCACGTACCCAAACCGCCGACTCTCCGGAGCCACGTCCTCCATGATGGAGATGTACACGCCGATGCCAACCAGAAGGAGCAGCATCGCGCCGGGCACGAACAGCGTCATAATGCGGAAACCGACGCGGTTCAACATTGTCAGCAGCTCATGCCGCGCGACAATCAGCGACTTATTCACCCCGCGCCTCACGGATGAAAATATCCTCAAGGGTTGGCAGCGCCACCTCAAAGCGCTCGATGCGCATCCCCGCGTTCAGCAGCTGCCGCAGGACGTCCTCGGCTGTCGCCGTGTCTGTCAGGCGTATGGTCAGTGACTCTCCGGCGCGCTCGACGCTCATCGCTCCTGACAGAGGATCTGGCGGAACGTCCGGCGACTCCACCCGAACGGTGTCTCCGCGGTAATGCCGCCGCAGTTCGGCCGGCCGCCCTTCCAGCGCCACCCGGCCGCCGTTGATCATCATCACGCGATCCGAAAGCTCCTCCACGTCCGACATCTGGTGGGTGGAGAAGATCACGGCTGCGCCGCGCCGTTTTTCCGTCAGGACAAGCTCCTTCATGTGGCGGACGTTCACGGGGTCCAGACCTGAGAACGGCTCATCCAGCACCAGAATGTCCGGTTTGTGCAGGAGCGTGGAGGCAAACTGGACCAGTTGCGTCATGCCGCGGCTCAGTTCACGGACCTTCTTGTCCGCGTGCTCGGTGAGCCCCACCGTCTCCAGCATCTCCCGCGTCCGAACGGCGGCATCATGGCGCGCAAGCCCTCGAAGCTGCCCCAAGTACTGCAGGACCACGCCCAGACGCAGGCCCTCATACAGGCCGCGCTCCTCAGGGAGATAGCCAATCCGCTCCTGGGTGGCCTCCGTCAGTGGCCCGCCCAGCACCCTCGCCTCGCCGGAGTCCGGCGCAAGGATGCCCAACAACATGCGGATTGTCGTCGTCTTGCCAGCTCCGTTCGGCCCGACGAAACCGACGACCTCTGCCCTGTTCACGTGGAGCGAGACGCCCTGGACAACCTCTCTGCCGCCGAAACTCTTGCGCAGGCCGATGGCCTCAAGGGGGCGCGCGCCGTCAGGGATGATGGGTGAGTCCTCGTCTCCTGCCGTGGCCATAACTGTCAGTATAGCCAACGGGTTTCGGGGGCTTGCCCGGGGAGATTGGGCTGCATTGTTTGATAGCCGATTCAGAAAACCTATTCAGGCCTGGTAACGTGGCGCGGACGTGGGAACGGTCTCAAGGGCCACCGCGCCGTTGGTGCTATTTTAGGTGTAGTCGGGCACCCGGGCCACAGCGCTCCGGGCAGGGGGAGGGGCAATGCACGGGGTGGAGCCGCACGTTTTCCTGATCGGTGAGACGCGGGTCATACCGGAGGGATTGCAGGCCTATTTTGAGCACATCGGCGCTCCCGCCTGGCGCACCGATGCCGCCACGGACGTTGAGGGTCTGACGGAGTTCATGGGCCGCCTGTGCTACCGCAGCTTTGAGCCGGGACTCAATCCCAATGTCACGCGCGTTCGCCCCACAAACCGGGCGCACCTGAAGAACCTCATCGACACGGGGCACGGCTCTGTGCTGGAGCACAGCGTTCTGAACTTTGCCATTGCCGGCGTCAGCCGGGTCTTCACGCATGAGCTTGTCCGCCACCGCGCGGGAACCGCCGTCTCGCAGGAGAGCCTCCGCTTTGTTCGGCTTGACGACCTCGGCCTGTGGGCGCCGACGGCCATCCGTGAGGACACGGAGGTCATGGAGGTTTTTGTCGACACCTTCAAGCGGCTGGAGGAGCTGCAACGCATGATGGCGGACCACTATGACCTGGATGAGGAGGGCGCGCAGTTCTCCCGCAAGAAGGAGATTACGTCCGCCATGCGCCGCATCGCGCCCATCGGCGTGGCAACCAGCATTGGCTGGAGCGCCAATATCCGCGCCCTTCGCCATATCATTGAGGCGCGGACGGAGCCGAGCTCGGAGGAGGAAATCCGCCTCGTCTTTGGCAAAATCGGCGAGATCGTTCGGGAACGATACCCCGTCCTGTTTGCCGACTACCGTGTTGAGACGGTCAACGGCCTGCCCTGGTATCGAACGGAGAACGAGAAGGTCTGATGCGCGGCGCGAGCGGCAGCAGCCTGATCGGCGTCATGGAAAAGGAGTGAATCGGTGAATACCGGAGGGATCGCGGCGGATCACTTTGGCCGCGTGCGGCGTCTGCTGGCCATGTCCATCGAGGGTCTGACCGTTGAGCAGTTGATGAAACAGCCGGGTGAGAACGCAAACCCGCTGGGCTGGATCGCCTGGCATCTGACGCGCATTCAGGATCACGCCATGTCCGGCCTTGCCGAGCGGGAGCAGGCGTGGACGGCGGACGGCTGGCATGAGCGGTTTGGCATGGCGGCAGAGCCGGAGAATACCGGCACCGGCCACACGATGGATGAGGTGCGGGCGTTTCAGTCACCACAGGCGTCCGTGTTGATTGAGTACTATGACGCCGTCTATGCTCATACCCGGGAGTATCTGGAGACCGTCACGCCGGAGGCGCTCGACCGGGTGCTCAATGAGCCGCGGTGGGACCCGAGGCCGACCGTTGGGGTGCGCCTCGTCAGCGTCATGCATGACAACTCCGTGCACGCCGGTGAGATCGCCTATCTGAAGGGACTGTTGGAGGGGCGGCGCTGGTTTCCCGCTTGACCCCGCGCCGTAAGAAAGCAGGCCAGCGTGAAGGTGTTCCTTGATAGTGGCAGCGGCGTACTTCGCGGCGAGCACCCTGTGGTTCGCCGTGAGGGGTTATGCCATCACGACCGAGTTTATTCTGGGTGGGTTGGTCCAATCCGCAGTCCTGGGGGCGATAGCTGTTGTCGTCAAGGTCGTCTTCTTTAGGAAAAAGGCCGGGTAATACCAGAGCGCGCAGGGAATGCGGCAGCGCCGCCACAGCCTGTGGCGTGAGGCGTAATGGAGTCATTGCGGAGGTTGTGTGTCTGAAATCGTCATCCGTGAGCAGTCTGAGGGACGAACGAGTCGGTTTGTCACCGTGGAGGGCGTGCGATTCCACGCGCTTGACTGGGGCGGCGGCGGCGCGCCGCTGGTTCTTGTTCACGGAGGCCGGCGGACCGGCCGGAGCTGGAACGCCGTCGCGCGGCGTCTGCGCAACGACTTCCGCGTCATTGCCCTTGACATGCGGGGCCACGGAGAATCCGACGGGCCGGAAAGCGGCTATCGCGCAGCCGAGGGCGCGCAGGACATGGCCGGCATCATTGAGGAGTTGGATCTGCCGCCGCACCACGTTGTATCCCACTCATACGGCGGCGCGATAAGCGGCCTCTACGCCGCCAACCACCCTGACCGCGTGCTGGGCATGGTCATGATTGAGCCGGTGCCGGACGGTCCCGCGCACTGGGTGCGCGTCAATATGCTGAACGAGGATCTCACGGAGAAACCCGGCCCCGGGCGCCGCAACACGTGGAGCTCCCTCGACGATCTCAAGGCTCGCCTCGCCAACAACAACATGACAAGGGTCTGGACGCCGGAGGCTCTTGAGGATGTTCTCAATGAGGAGACCATCGTCCTGCCGGACGGCCGCGCGCAGGCAGCCTGGAGCGTCAACGCCTACGGCCCGGAGGAGATGGCCACGGACGTATTCCGTCTCATGGACGGCGCAGACCGCATGACAATGCCGATCCTGATCGTGGTCGCGGAGGAAAACCGCCTCCTCGAATCACATCTCCGTCCGCTGGCTGAGGCCCTGCCCCGCGGGCAGATTCAGGTCATGCCGGACGTGGGGCACGCCATCTATATGCAGGTTCCGGACGAGACGGCGGACATCGCGCGCAGATTCCTGCTCACCGCCCGCGATTAGATCAAAGCGCGGCGCGCGGCGCGCCGCGGGTCACTCCAGTATCAGGTCTCCGCTCTGTCCGCCGGACTTGGCCACAAGACGCGCCGCCTCGATCCGCATCGCGCGGTCGATGGCCTTGCACATATCGTAGACGGTGAGCGCCGCGATTGTGACGGCGGTCAGGGCCTCCATCTCCGCTCCGGTCTGCCCCACCGTGCGCACGGTGGCCTCAATCTCGACGCTCGCGTCATCCGGGCCCAGGGCGGCGTCAACGCCCACGAATGAGAGTGGAATCACGTGGCAGAGGGGGATCAATTCCGCCGTTCGCTTGGCGGCCATCACGCCGGCCAACTGCGCGACAGACAGCACATCCCCCTTGGGCGTTGTGCCGTCACGGATGGCCCGGTGCGTTGCCGGTGACATGACGACCCTGCACCGCGCGACGGCCTCCCGGCGCGTGGCCTGTTTGCCGCCGACGTCGACCATGCGCGGCCCGGCCGCGGGGTCGATGTGCGAGAGGCTCCGGGGCGCGTCCGATTGCTCAGTCATGCCGTCCGCGCGGCGCAGCGCGCATTGGAGGCCTAGCCGCCAATGTGGTACATCTCCACCCGCCCCGGCCCTTCACGGGCGAGTGAGACGGTCTCATTCGTCCGTTCCTCTGAATACCGATCCGTTCGCTGTTCCCACACAGAGGTGATCAGTGAGCGGACGTCGTCATCGGACGCGCCCGCGCGGAGCGGGCCGCGCAGGTCATGCCCGTTGTCCGTGAACAGGCAGGTGTAGAGCTTTCCGTCCGTTGAGAGGCGCGCGCGCGTGCAGTCCTCGCAGAACGGCTCTGAGACCGATGAGATGAACCCGATCTCCCCCGTTCCGTCCGCGTAGCGATAGCGGCTTGAGGTCTCGCTCCTGTAGTTTCTGTCAATTGGCGCGATGGGCGTCACGTCGTTGATTCGCGCCGCAAGCTCCCGGCTGGGCACCACGTCATCCAGCTTCCAGCCGTTCAGCGTCCCCACGTCCATGTACTCAATGAACCGCACAATCTTGTCCGTTCCCTTGAAGTAGCGGGCAAGGTCCGTCATCAGGTGATCGTTCACGCCCCGCTGAACGACGCTGTTGATCTTGATGGGTCCCAGGCCGGCGTCCTCCGCCGCCTCAATCGCCTCCAACACGCGGTCGACCCCAAAGCCGCGCCCGTTCATGCGGCGGAACGTCTCATCATCCAGGCTGTCCAGGCTGATCGTCACGCGCCGCAGCCCCGCCTCCCGTAGCTCTTTGGCCATGGAGGGCAGCAGGTAGCCGTTTGTCGTGAGAGTCAGATCCTCGATGTCCGGGATGGCGGCGAGAAGACGGATCAACTGGGGCAGGTCCCGGCGCAGGAGCGGCTCCCCGCCCGTGATCCTGATCTTCGTGACGCCCAACCCTGCGAAGATGCGCGTGAGCCGCTCGATTTCCTCAAAGGTCAGGATCTGATCGCGCGGCAGGAATTCGTAGCGCTCGCCAAAGATCTCCGCCGGCATGCAGTACGCGCACCGAAAGTTGCAGCGGTCCGTGACGGAGATGCGCAGATCCTGCAACAGGCGGCCAAAGACGTCCCTCACGGAGAGGGGGGCGGACTCAGTCATATTTGGAAGGACCCTCGGAGTGTTCATGTGCCAGGCGCTGCGTGATGATCTCTCGCGCGGCCCGGGCCGCCTGCCCCCGGTGGCTCAGCGCGTTCTTTGTTGTTGAGTCAAACTCGGCCATCGTCTTTCCGTGCTCCGGCACGATGAATATCGGATCGTATCCGAAGCCGTTCGTTCCTCTGGGAACTGTTCCGATTATACCCCGCAGCTCTCCCTTCGCCATCTGCACGTTTCCTGAGCCCGGCTCAGCAATGGCGATCACGCAGCGGAAGGCGGCCGTCCTCCTCTCCTGAGGCGTGTCCGCAAGCGCGCGCAGCAGCAGCAGCACGCGATCCTCATCCGTCCGCGCGCGGGGCGCGCCGTATCGGGCGCTCCGCACGCCGGGCGCTCCGTCCAGCGCGTCCACAAAGAGGCCGGAGTCGTCCGCGAGCGCCGTCATCCTCCCCGCGTCCGCATAGGCGCGCGCCTTGAGCGCGGCGTTCTCCTCAAGCGTGGCGCCCGTTTCCTCGACATCGATATCCAGGCCGATGTCCTGCGGCGCAGTGAGGTCGACGGAGAGTCCGGCCAGCAACTCCCCAAACTCCCGAACCTTGCCGGGGTTGCCCGTGCCGACAAGCAGCCTCACGCCGCGTCCGTTAAGCCGATGTGTCCGGATGGAGAGGCTGGGGCGGGCTAGCTCCCGCGGAAGGCGAAGCGATCTTCAAGGCCGGTGACGATGTCCCTGAACCCGCCGTATTCGAGTTCCGTATAGGGCAGCATGGCCGGGCCTGACCAGCCCTGCTCACGCATGTACAGCGCCTTCTCCTGCGCCTTGTTCCGCACAAAGTCCCACGCCGGGTTATCAAAGAAATCGATGACGTTGCTTGAGAACCTGCCCTCCTCGTTCATGGAGAAGCCCAGCGATTCCACGATGGGCAGGCAGTAGAGGCCCGTTACGGGCGTGTTCATCGGCACCGGCATCAGCGGCATGGTGTGGGAGCCGCGCGCGTCCCCGCCAATGTAATGGGCCTTGGAGAACGGGGAGAGCAGCTCCTCCGGCGCGGGGAAGATGCCCTGATTGCGGACGATGGCAATCGGGTCATCCTTGCCGGTGTACGTTCCGGCGATGTTGTGGAGGCGCTGCGCGGAGACCGCCGCCGCGTCCTGCCCGTCATAGGTGCGCGATGAGATCGACTCAATGCCGAAGCGCTCATTGTCACGCAGCAGGACGGTGATCTGGTAGTAATCCTCCGGAGCGTGGAGGGAGAGCAGACTGTCCCCCCCCGTGTTGTTCATGTCGATGATGTTGAAATCGAACCCCTGGATCATGCGCGGCAGCATGAGGCCGGCGCAGAACATTGGGTCGGCAAATCCCAGAAACAGGGGCAGGTTATAGGCGCCGGGGCCGCACTTGTCCGCGGCAAAGATCATGAAGGATTCTGCGGAGCGCGCGCTGTTTGTGGGAATCGGATCATGCTCAAACTCCACCTCGGCGACGCCCGGGCCCGCGCCCCGCACGTTGCCGGAGGGGGCGTCCACCAGCAGATCCTGCCCCGCCCCGTACAGCCCGTATTCCTGGGCGATGGCGGTCGCCGCGAGGAAGCTGTCCCAGGCGAACTGGTGAATCTCCGTGTCATCCTTGCCCCGCGTGTGGGACATGACGATGGCGATGTCATCACCCACGTGGAACACGTAGCCATCGATGAGCAGCCCCCGCGCGATGGCGGACTGCACATCTGAGCGCACCCGGTCCATCATCTCCTCCGTCGGCCTGGTGTGGCCGCCAATGGAACCGACGTCCGCCTTGATGGCTGAAAGTGTCACGCGCATATTCTGTCCTCCCTATTGTTGGTGTGTTGACGGCAGGAACCCCGGGTTGCTCACATGGCGGGCGGTTTCGCCCGCCCCCGGAAGCCGTCCGTTCACATCCCCCATGCAACGGCTCCGCGCCGTGATGCAGGCTAACAGTCACGGCGGATGGGTGTCAAAGAGAGGCCTCGCCGGGGTCAGGCCACAAGCCGCGCGGACCTTGGACGGGCCTTCCCGCCATGCACGGACGGCTCCGCGCACCACTTGGCCGCAAGCCGCCTGACTGCCGCGTACGTCTCCTCGTCAAAGCCCAACAGGTCGCAGACCACCCGCCTGTCCAGGAGGGCGCGGTTGGGATCAGCGTCCGCGAGGTAGGCGGGCTGCAGCTCCCTGTCCCGAAACTCGTCGAAGATCGTCTCCGCCATCGCCAGTTGGTCATCCGTGAGGGCGCGTAGATCCAGCACGGGGAGCGACTCGGCGGAGCGGATTGTAGTTGTGCCCCGTCCTGAATCTTGACGGCTTGACTGCCACCAATGTAGCAGCATTCCCAGCGTACTATTCGCCCAGACGACAAAAGCGAAATCGAATCTCTTGTCGGAGAAAGTGACGTTGGGCCAGGACCGTCCGCCCAAACTCTCTCGTTCGGTGAACGCCGCCGCTAGGGGCTGGGAATTAAAACGGAAATCACGGTTCAGATGCGCGCGGCTGGCGGTGGTCCATACTTCAGAAGCCTTTGTTTCCATGCCCGATCTAACTCGCAGTTGGGAGTCCGGGGCGCATACGATGCGCGTTTCCTTCTGGGCGTCGTGGTTCCATAGCGCGGGGTACGTAGCCGTAGGGCTTGGGGCTGTCTTGTCGAAGGGCCCACGCGGGGCCGGCCCTGTGATATCGCGATCCACTAGACCGAGTTTGCCGGTGTCGCCCAGCAGGGCCGTTTTCAAATGAAGAGAGGATGAGTTGCCAGGAAGCCACAGTTGGTTCTGAGATAGGGCATAGGCGGCTTGAGCGACTGCATAGTCGGCCAAACGCACGGCGCTCCAACTCTCTCCGCCTGCCTCTATGGGCGCGGTTATTGATTCACCAACGTGCTCCTCTCCCAGCGTTAAACCGGTTCCGCCGAAAGGGCCGTCCTCAATGCTTCTAATCTTGCTGGTGCCAAGTAGCATGCCTGCTATAGAACTTGCGTGGGGCAACCCTTGAGGCCTGTGTTTGAGCGAGGCGAACCGCGCTCGTTTGGGATCAGGCTCTTCAGATTTGATCTTGCGGGCAACGACTAGGCATTCCCCTAGACCCGTATCAGCAGAGAACGACATGTCCTTGATACTTGCCGCACTAATGCTAAGAATGGTCAAATCTGTGTATCCTGCCCCGAGCATCGCCCGAAAGTCCTGCCAAGACAGACCACCCGCAGCAGCGAGGGGGAGGACAAGAGCTAGTACGCCTCCTGCCTTGAGTTTGCGGTGGGCCAGGGCAGCAAAGGCTGAAGCCATACCAGCATTCCCGTGGTAGCAAGTTCCCCTTCCAAAGTTATTGATGCGGTCGCCCATACGTCTTTGGGTTGATGGACTGGAGTTATAAGCCGCAAATGCCGGATTGACTACACGGGAGTTGTCCCCTCCGTGGTTTGTGGCCCTGGTGAACGGCGGGTTCATTATGACCAGGTCGTAGCCCGCGTCGGGTATCTCGGCCCGGACCTGGGCGGCCGTCTCCTCTCCGGCGCTCCCTGTGCGCATGGCCGGGTCGCTGGTGTTGAATAGAGTCAGCACGTCAGAGGACTGGAGGAACTCCAGTGAGCCGATCATGACGCTCCGATCCTCCATGCGGCCGTAGGGCATTGTGTACAGGCGTGACTTGTTGAAACGGACGCCGGGCTCCATCCCGGACAGCGTGGAACCGGTGATGTGGACGGCGGAGGGCATCACGTCGCAGCCGTACAGGACCTCCTCCATCATCAC
>JAAXGS010000037.1 GCA_012271225.1 Dehalococcoidia bacterium
GTTGAAGGCCCGGTCTTCCTCTGTTTCGCCCTCAAGTTCGTAGTTCATGAGCTCCTGAAACCACTCGAGGGCCTCCGCAAACGTGGCCATCTTCGGCTCAGGAATCGGCTCGCCGTCCTCCACAGCCCCCTCGAGACAGAACTCGATGACCTCTTTCGCCATCTCTCGGGCGTGCGGCATGTTATCACCCACGCTGCCACACCCGGGGATGTCCGGCACGAAAACGTCAACATCGGTATCGCTGCCCTCAATGACGAAGAGGCATAGATACGAGCGTTTCATCACCACCTCACATCCAACCCTGCCTGCCGCATTATACTCTTCCATTTCCTCCGCGAGACTGTGCGGCTGCCATGTCCGTCGATAGTAGTCGTCCCGGGCTTGGTCGGATGATGGTAATGCTGACGGCTGCCGTTCTACCGGACGAAATGTCACCCGTCCCGCTCCACGATCCGTATAGCGTCTCTGTATGTCTTTGACACACTAGTTGTGGCGCGGCGGCGTGATGGTGGTGTGGGGATTCGTTGAGCACTCGAATTGCAGATGCCAGCGCGCCTCGATGCCGTTCAGCCGCGGGCGGGCGTGGTGAGGCGGCTCACATCCACCTCAACCATCTCGATGTGAAGATCGTCTTGGTTGAAGGCCCGGTCTTCCTCTGTTTCGCCCTCAAGTTCGTAGTTCATGAGCTCCTGAAACCACTCGAGAGCCTCGGCAAACGTGGCCATCTTCGGCTCGGGCACAACCCCGGTGTCTTCGAGCACGCCCTCCAGGCACAGGTCCATACATTCCCTGATCATTGCGCGGGCATCCACAATGTCATCGCCGGAGGTGCCGCACGACGGAATGTCCGGCGTGAAAACAGAAAAGCCGCCCACTTCGTGATCCTTCACAAAGAGGCACAGGTACGTTCGTTTCATCACCACTGCACCTTCAACCCTGCCTGCCGCATTATACTCTTCCATTTCCTCCGTGAAACTGTGCGGCTGCCATGTCCGTCGATAGTAGTCGTCCCGGGCTTGGCCGGATGATGGTAATGCTGATGGCTGCCGTTCTGCCGCACAAAATACCACCCGTCCCGCTCCACGATCCGTATAGCGTCTCTGTATGTCCTTGACACACTAGCTGTGGCGCGGCGGCGTGATGGTGGTGTGCGGATTCGTTGAGCACTCGAACTGCAGATGCCACCGCGCCCGCGCCTCCCAATAGGCGGCGCGGCGAAGCGCGTCCTGCCGCTGCTCATGGGTCCAGCCGGCGTAGTCGAACGATGTCACGTCCTCCGGCCCGTCACGAAACCACTCCTGCCGGGCCCACCACTCCAGCGGGGTGAGCGTGCCGCGCTCATTCTGGCCCGTCAGCGCGCGATTGCAGTCCGTGCACGCCTCCACCAGGTTGGCCAGATGATCGCACCCGCCGCGGTCAAGGGGCACGACGTGCTCCCAGATCGGCTTGCGGTCTTCGTCGTTGAACGGATCGGCGCAGTAGGCGCACTGCGTCCATTGGCGCTCCATCATGGCGATTGTCCCCTTTCTGCGCGGCCGTGTCCGTCAACGCTGAACCGGCTACAGCCAGCATACAGACGCGCGCAGGGTGAACGTTACCCGAAGCCGTTGCAGATGCCAAAGAGAAGAGCGGCGATTCCAATCCAGATCAGATTTCCGATGATGGCGCCACCACAGCCCAGGCCGCCGCCTTCCTCACGCGCATGCCCGCGGCCGGCGCGGGTGGGCGTCAGATAGGGTTCCAACACCGCAAAGCCGGCCCTGCCTGCCTCTTCTACAATTGGCCCCATAACCTGCTCAATACCCCGCGCGCGCCGCGCGGAGTCCATACCGTGTTCAATCAGGCGGCGCCACACGATGCTGTGGACGGCGCTGTACACATCGCGCCATGCCGCCCCTGAGGGCGCGCCGGACGCGCGCTGGCCGGCAAAGCGGTGTCCGGCCCCGGTCGCAATGTACCCCGTGATATCGATGGAAACGTCGACAGCAAGGGCCTGGACGGCCGAGGCCGCGCGTTCACGAAGGGCATGCCGCGCGGCGAGCCGCGCAGCCTCGCTGCGCGCGCCGTGCCATGCGGCCGCTCCCGCGACCTCTCGCGCGGTCTGCAGATTGGCGGACTCCAGCGCCGATTCCAGAGCGGCCTCATACATGGCTTGCCACAGGCCGTTGGGGGTGTTTTCAGATCCGACTCCCAGCGCGGTCCACTCATCGCGGACGCCTGACGCATAGGCGCGCCCCAACCTGAACGCCAACCCTCCCACCGCCGCGATGGCGATGTCATGGGCGCGCTCCATCTGCGCCGCGCTGACGCCAAACGTCCGGTGCGCGCGGTCATAGACGGCGCGCTGATCATCATCGCGCAGCACCTCATACGCCTCGTTGATCTCCTGCATGCGATCAACGGCGTCCGGGTCCGGGTTTCTGTCCGGGTGGTATTCCCG
>JAAXGS010000038.1:0-3299 GCA_012271225.1 Dehalococcoidia bacterium
CTGCTCTGTGTGGGACTGGACCCGGACCCGTCCGGCCTCGCCGGCCGGGACATCGCCGAGTTTTGCACCGCCATCGTGGACGCCACCATTGATCTGGTCTCCGCCTACAAGCTCAACCTCGCCTTCTATGAGGCGCGCGGCTCGGCGGGCTACGCCGCGGTCGAGAGGATCGTCGCTCACATTGGGGGCCGCGTTCCCGTGATTGGCGATGCCAAGCGGAACGACATCGGCAACTCCGCCCGTTTCTACGCGGCCGGGCTGTTTGAGTCGTTTGGCTTCGATGCGATCACCGCAAACCCCTATCTCGGCGGCGACAGCCTTGAGCCGTTCCTCTCCTATCCGGACAGGGGCGTGTTTCTCCTGTGCCGGACCTCCAACCCGGGAGGACAGGACATTCAGAGCCTCACCACGACATTTGACGGGCTCTCGATGCCGGTGTATGAGGCGGTCGCCCGAATGAGCCTGACATGGGACGTGCACGGCACAATCGGCCTCGTGACGGGCGCGACATACCCAACCGAAGCGCGAAAGATACGGGAGCTATGCCCGGATACGCCCCTGCTTGTTCCGGGCGTGGGAACGCAGGGCGGAGAGCTCGAGGCGGCTCTTGACGCAACGCTGGATCGTGATGGCGGCGGTGTGCTGATCAACGTCTCACGCGGCGTTCTCTACGCCTCCACCGGCCCGGACTACGTTGAGGCCGCGCGCGCCGCCGCCGCTCAATGGCGCTCACGCATAGAGGCGGCGCGGAACGCGCACTGAAGTACGCGGCTCGCTGCCGCTCACATCCGGCGTCATGCCGCCGCCCCAAGCAGGGTCAGGACAACCGTTACGGAGATCAGGCTTGCGAGCGTGCTCACCACAACGATGCCGCTCACGAGTTCCGGCTTGCCCCTGTACTGCGTGGCCAGAATGATCGTCATCACCGCCGTCGGCATGCCCGCCACGACGATTAGCACATCGGACGTCAAATCATCGAACTGCAGCAGTCGCACAAGCCCGTACGCGACCATCGAGGAGACGATGAGGCGAATGACGACAACGCCGGCAATGGCCCGTCCCCCGGCCATTTCCCGCGTTGACGCCAACTGAATGCCCAGCACGATCAGCATCGCCGGGATCGCGGCATCGCCCAGAATCTGCGCGGGGCGCAGGATGGCGTCCGGCACATCCACCGCGAGGGAGCTGACCGCCAGCCCCGCAATGGCCGCATAGCTCGTCGGAAGCCGCGCCACTGACAGAAGTGAGCCGATCAGGTTCGACTGCGCTTTTGACGCGATGAACGCGCCAACCGTCCACGCCAGGAGGGCCTGCGTCACGAAGAACACGACGGCGATCGCCAGCCCCTGATCTCCAAAGGCGAACAGCGCGACGGGCAGGCCGTAGTTGCCAGCGTTCATGAACAGCGACGCGATGACGTAGGTCGAGTGGGAGTCCCGGGGCACGCCAGTCGCGCGGGCGGCGACAGTCCCAATAGCGATGAGGGCGATGAGCAGAAACAGGCTGAAGAGAAAGATGCGCGCGAGGTCCAGGAGCGCCACTTGCGTTGTTGCCAGCCCATGAAAGACCAGCGCGGGGCTGAAGATGAAGAGAATCGCCTGGCTCAGCGGCTCCGGTGAGATTGGCCGCACACGGTGAACGATTGCGCCAATCGCCGCCATCAGAAAGACGGGAAAGACGACGCTGATGAAGATGCCGAGTATGTCCATGCAGTGGCCTCAGGAACTGTCGCCGCGCCCCCCGCGTCCCCTCAATGGTACGATGCCGCAAACGGATGGCTCACGCGCCGGACCGCGCCCGCCGAGACGCTCCATGACACATCCGCCGCTCCGAACCGGCATGACTGTTCAACTTCGCCGCCCGCATCCGTGTGGCGGCGACAGATGGCGCATTACGCGCGTGGGGGCGCACATCGGCATTGCATGCCTGACGTGCGGCCGCTCCGTCATGCTGGAGCGGCTGCTGTTTGAGCGGCGGTTGCGCCGCGTCCTGGAGACGCCCCCGCCATCACCCGACCGCGCGCCGCCGGCCCAGGCGTCCTAGCCCTGCTCCGTTTCCATATTACGCAGCAGCTGCGGCAGTTCCGTGAGCGATCGGATCACACGGGCCTCGCTGTATCCACCGTGAACGCCGTCCCTGTCCAGAAGGATCGGTGTGATGCCCGCGCCCGTTGCGCCCAACACGTCAGCGTGCGGCTGATCCCCCACGTGGACGACATCCTGCGGCTGAAGGCCCGCTCTCTGCAGCGCCTCTTCAAAAATGCGGGCATGCGGCTTTGCCACGCCGACCTCCTCCGATGTCACCGCGAACGACAGATACTCCGCAATCCCCAGATCGACGAGGGTTTGCGCAAGGCCGCCCTCATAATTGGTGACCACACCGGTTTCGTAACCGCGGTCACGCGCCGCCTGCAACAGGGGGATCACATCCGGAAACAGGGCGAATCCCTGCCGCCTGTCCCGAACGTTCTCAAATATCCGCCGCGCGGTTGCCTGATCGACCTGCACGCCCGCACCGGCAAGCAGCAGCGTTTCATACTGCGTCCACAGATCGCTGACCTGCTCCGGCGTGCGGCGGCTCAACGGCAGAGCGCCGTTCTCCTGTGAGAGAAAATGGTCGGCTGCCGGATAGGATCGCCGAACGGCGGCCGGATCAACGGTTATGCCGAACTCCGCGCAGGCGGCCGTCTGAATCTCCTCACGCAACGGCTCAAAGCGGACGATGGTGTTGTAGAAATCCAGGGAAATGGCGCGAATATGCCGCATGTCATCCCCATCCTATCACCGGCGCCCCGCCGCAATGCCGCCGAACACGGCGCGTTGCCGCGTCACGGTCTTGACCACGCGGCGGCCACGCCGTAGCATGACGCATCCGTTGGCCGTGTGACGGCACAGGACGGCCATGCTCCGCTCTGGGCGTTGGCGCGGGGCGGGAATGAAGTGGCCTTGCGGCGTTGGAGCCGCGAGGAGGCACGGGGAGGGTTGATGAACTCCAGTCTGATCAGCAAGATCGAGAAGGCGCGAAAGTACGCTGAAGAGAGGGATGATCGGCTGCGATTTGAGGCGTTCCGCGTCCGCATCCGCGGGGACAATGGCGACCATGTTGTGCAGCTGACTGACGGCGTCTTTTTCTGCGACTGCGATTTCTTCTCGGGCTGGAGTTCCTGCAGCCACGTGATGGCCATTGAGCGGGTGCTGGGAGGGACGATTCCTGAGCCGCCCGCCCCGGAGCATCGCTAGGGCGCAGATACGGCGGCTACTCCTGCCCGCCGCTCCGTGAGAACAGCGGCCTGAGGCGGC
>JAAXGS010000038.1:3500-4147 GCA_012271225.1 Dehalococcoidia bacterium
GAGTTGTAGGGGTAGAGATTCAGAAGGATGTAGGCGTGGCGCGCCCGGTGGAGGATCAACGCTCCCGCGTCATTGCCCAGCGCGGGGTTCTCACATAAGAAACACGCGGGGCGATCCTGTGCGCCCGCCGCGCCCCGCGTCTGCCCGGTCACGAATTCGGCCCTCCAGGGAGTCCACAGCCGTTCCATGCGCCCGCGGCATTCTCCCTGTCGTTCCTACAGGAGCTGGACGGTTGGGGGCGGCGCGTCCAACTGCTCCAGAAGAGCCTCCACGGTGGTCACGGGAAGCTTGCACACAAAGTTCTCGCAGACGTAGGCTGTCGCCTTGCCGCCGATCATCGTCCGTCCGTCAAGGACGGGCAGGTCCTCCCACTCGAGAGCCTCGTCCGGCGTGACGGCGACCAGCACCTTGTTGGGCATGAACCGCCCACGCAGAGAGTCCAGCAGAGCCTGCATATCTCTGCTGCCACGCTCACCGACAAGCGCGATCTCCTTCGTGGAGCCGAGAGACCAGTCCAGCACGGCCAGCCAGTGCCCCACCGCCGTGGGGTAGCGGGACAGATACATGTGCACGCTCCGCACGGCCCGGGTCGCAATGTCGTGATAGCGCCCGCTGCCGGTGAGGGAATGCAGGCGAAGCAGCAACTC
>JAAXGS010000038.1:4185-16796 GCA_012271225.1 Dehalococcoidia bacterium
CGAATGATCAGCGACTCTTCATCGCTTCCGATGTCGTAGAAGATCGACGCTGCGTCATCCCAGAAGAGCTCGATGATTTGGTCTGCGATTCGGATTGCCTCATCCAGCCAGCGTCGGCTGAACGTCAGTTCAAACAGGGAAAGCAGGCCGTTGGCGAGATTGGCGTGGTCCTCCAGATAGGCCGGGATACGCGCCTCGCCGTCCCGGTATGTCCGCAGCAGGCGGCCGTCCGACCTTCGGAGCGATTCAATGAGAAACGCGGACAGGCGCTCCACCGCTGAGCGGTAGTCAGCGCGGCCAAGCGCCCCTGCCGCCTCTGACAGCGCGCGCAGGAGCAGGCCGTTCCAGGAGGTGAGTATCTTCTCATCCCGGAAGGGGCGCGCCCTGCCCTCTCGCGCCGCCAGCAGGGTCTCGCGTGAACGCGCCAGCGCCTGGCGCACGTCATTCGTGGCGATACCGTGCCGTTGGGACAACTCGTCATCCGTTGCGGCGCGATTGAGAACGCTGGCGCCGGCGTGCTCAAAGTTCCCGGCCTCCGTCACGCTGTAGGCGTCGCAGAACAGGGCGGCATCGCCATTCGGGAGGGCCGCGCCGATCTCACCCGGCGTCCAGACATAGAACCTGCCCTCCTCGCCCTCGCTGTCGGCGTCGAGAGTGGCGTAAAAGCCCCCCTCCGGTGACAGCATCTCCCGCAGCAGGAAATCGACGGTTTCCTCCACCACGCGGCGGAAATCGCCGCGTCCGGTCAGCTGATGCGCGTGCAGGAAAACGCCCGCAAGCAGGGCGTTATCGTAGAGCATCTTTTCAAAGTGGGGCACGCGCCATTGCGCGTCCGTGCTGTAGCGGTGGAATCCGCCGCCGATCTGGTCATACAGGCCGCCCGCCGCCATGTGCTCCAGCGTGGTCTCCAGCATGGCCAGGGCCCTGTCCCTGTCATCGGGGTTGGCGGCGGCGTGTCGCATCAGAAACTCCAGCAGCATGGGCTGAGGGAACTTGGGCGCGGTCATGAATCCGCCGTTGGCCGCGTCGAAGGACGCCTGCAGTCGACTGTATGCCTCCCCTGACAGGTCGGCGGACAGAAGCGAGTCCTGGCCGCTTGAGGCGACGGAGGCGCGGCGCAGGTGATCGACGATGTTCCGTCCGGCCTCTCTGATTTCGCCTGTCCGCGAGCGATACGCCTCAATGACGGTGTGCAGAACGCGCGGGAAGCCCGGCATGCCCGGACGGTCCTCCGGCGGGTAGTACGTTCCCCCAAAGAACGGTGAGCCGTCCGGCGTCAGGAAGACGCTGAGGGGCCATCCGCCGTGTCCGGAAAGGGCCTGCACCGCGTCCATATACACGGAATCGATGTCCGGGCGTTCCTCACGATCCACCTTGATTGAGACGAAGTTCTCATTCAGCAGGCGGGCTGTTTCCGTGTTTTCAAACGATTCCCGCTCCATGACGTGGCACCAGTGGCACGAGGAGTAGCCGATGCTCAGAAAGATGGGCCTGTTCAGCCGCTGCGCCGTCGCCAGCGCCTCATCGCCCCACGGAAACCAGTCCACGGGGTTGTGCGCGTGCTGTAGCAGATACGGACTGCTCTCAGCGCTCAGACGATTTGGCACGCTGTCTCCCTGCTCTCCGCGGCCTCACGGACGCGCGGCGCGGCCTTCGTGATGTGGTCATTCGGCATGGCCCGGCGCCCATTGCCAGTCGGCGGGCTTGAGCCGCTCTAATAGCAGAAGCCCCTTTCGCGTGTCGCTCGCAAGGCGGGCCGGATCGCTCTTTGACATGCGCCGCTTGAACAACCAATAGGCAAAGGCCTTGTGTTCATCGAGGGACGTTCGCGCCGGAACGCGGCGGCTCCGGCCGGTGGACAAACGGAACTCCCTGCGCAGATCCGTCAGTGGCGCGTCATACAGGCGGCGCATTGCCTCGTCCTCAATGTATCCCTCACGCGCTCCAAGGTTCTGCTGCGCCTTTGCAACCTCCTCGATGTTGGCCTGCTGGAGGGCCTCCTCGACGGTGACGCCGTACAGGAAGTTCAGATGGGCGGCGTGCCGGGTGGGGCCAATCGTCGTGCGAAACAGTTCCGCGTTGATGTGCACGGGCGCTTTCCCTAAAAAGAGGAGGCGGCACGCCTCCTGGTGCGGAATCAGGTCGCCAGCCGCGCTGATCAGGCGTTCCGCCAACACCAGCCAATCGAAGGCCTCGCCGGCGATGAGATACTCATAGCGGCGGCCATTCCACTCTTCCTGCGGCGCGGGCCAGACGGACACGGCCTGCAGCAGCGCGAGGAACCAGTTTTCCCCGGCGCGCACCTCATCGATGAACGCGTCCGCCACATCGCGCGCCGTTTGCGGCTCTATCCCCGCGGCGGGTGTCGGTGTTTCCATGTCAACGGACGCCCGCGGAGAGGCGGCCTGCTCACGCGGCATGGCAACGCAGCGGCCCGGCCCCGGCATCACGCCCAGGGAATATGGGGAACAGGCTCCGGATCATTACGCGGCGACTCCGTGGCACTTTTTGTACTTGATTCCGCTGCCACAATAGCACGGATCATTGCGCCGAATCTTGGGAGTGGCGCGGCGCGCGGGGCCGCGCCCGGCCGCGCCCGGCGCCTGTCCACCGGCATCCCTCTGTTGGGAGGCCATCGGGCTGGCGGGCGCCGCTCCGCGAGCGGCCCCGCCGATGGGCGCGCTTCCGTTTGCCGCGGGAGATGTCAGAGGCTGCGCCCTTTGAGCCGCCGCGTCCAGATGGAGCACGGCGCGAACCACGTTATCGCGCATCCGGTCCATGAACTCCTGGAACATCGCGTGGCTCTCCTGCCGATACATCACCAGCGGGTTGCGTTGGCCGTAGGCCTGCAGCCCCGCGCTCAAACGCATATGTTCAATGGCCGTCAGGTGCTGCACCCACAGCGTGTCAAGGGTCTGGAGGAGGATCAGCCGTTCAAGCTCCCGCATGCGCTCCGCGCCAAGCTCTGACTCCAGTTGCTCATGGGCTGTGAGGGCGTGCTCGACAAGCTCATCCGTAATCTCCGCCCGCGTTTGATCCAGGGGGTCAACCTCAACAAGCCACTCCGGCGCAGGCATCAGTGAGCGCACCGCCAGACCAAAGCCATCGATGTCCCAGTTGGCGGGGTCGCGGTCGCCCAGATGATTGTCAACCGCGGCCGCGCACTGGTCAGCGATCATCTGGCGGATGTTCTCCCGCATGTCCTCAGACTGCAGGACTCTGGCCCGTTCCGAATAGACGATGGAGCGCTGCCGATTGATCACATCGTCATATTCAACGAGGTTTTTCCGCACCTCGAAATTGTTGCCCTCCACCCGCACCTGGGCGTTCTCAAACGTGCGGGACACCATGCGATTCTCCACGGCCTCATCCGGGCTGATCCCGGACCAGGACATGATGGACTTCACCTTGTCCCCGCCAAAACGCTTGATGACATCGTCCTCAAGGGAGACGTAGAACTGCGATGCGCCCGGGTCTCCCTGACGGCCCGCCCGCCCCCGCAACTGATTATCGATGCGGCGCGCCTCATGCCGCTCCGTTCCAAGAATGAACAGGCCGCCGAGCCCGAGCACCTCATCATGCTCTCTCTGCCAGTCCGCAGGATCACGATCTTCAGGATTGCCGCCGAGGATGATGTCCGTGCCGCGTCCGGCCATGTTGGTTGCGACGGTGATTGCCCCCAGCCGTCCGGCCTGCGCGATGATGTGCGCCTCGCGCTCATGCTGCTTCGCGTTCAGAACCTCATGGGGCAGACTCTCCTGGCGCAGCAGCGCGCTCAAACGCTCGGATGTCTCGATGGACGCCGTGCCGATCAGTATGGGCCGTCCCTCTTCGTGCAGTTCCCTGAGCGTTTGGAGAATGGCGCTGAACTTGCCGTCCTCATTCAGATAGATCAGGTCCGGGTAATCCTCCCGGACGGACGGCTTGTTGGTGGGCACAGGCAGGGGATCAAGGCTGTAGATCTTCAGGAACTCCTCCGCCTCCGTGGACGCCGTGCCCGTCATGCCTGCCAGACGCTCATACATGCGGAAGTAGTTCTGCAGGGTGATTGTCGCCAGCGTGACGGACTCGCGCTGAACGGTGACGCCCTCTTTCGCCTCGAGCGCCTGGTGCAGGCCCCCGGAATACCGCCTGCCCGGCATCAGCCGCCCCGTGAACTCATCGACGATGACCACCTCGCCCTCGTTGTTCACGACGTATTGCTTGTCCCGCTGGAACACGAACTCCGCTTTAAGGGCGTTCTCCAGGAAATGCACGGCCGTGTAGTGCTCGGGCGCGTAGAGGTTATCGACGTTCAGCGCGCGCTCGATCTTTGTGATGCCCTCATCCGTCAGCGTCACCGCGCGCGTTTCGGGATCGATTGAGAAATCGTCCTCCCCCTGCAGTCGCCGCGCAAGCTGCGCGAACTGTCCGTAGCTCTGGGTGGGGGTCTGGGACGGGCCGCTGATGATCAGCGGTGTCCGGGCCTCATCGATAAGGATGTAGTCGACCTCATCCACGATTGCGTAGACGAGCTCCCGCTGAACGCGCTGGTCAAGGGACAGCGCGAGGTTATCTCTGAGGTAATCGAACCCGAACTGGCTGTTCGTGCCATAGGTCACATCGGCGGCGTATGCCTCACGCCGATGGATGGGCCGCATGATCTGCTCACTGTCATCGCCGTCCGGGTCATAGAGCAGCGAGTCGTCATGCTGCAGGCACGCGACGCTGATGCCCAGGGCGTGATAGACGGCACCCATCCATTGGGCGTCGCGCTTGGCGAGGTAGTCATTGACCGTGACGACGTGGGCGCCGCGGCCGGTCAGCGCGTTCAGGTACACGGGAAGCGTCGCAACCAGCGTCTTGCCCTCTCCGGTGCGCATCTCCGCGATCCGCCCCTGGTGGAGAATGATGCCGCCGATCAACTGCACGTCAAAGTGGCGCATTCCCAATGCGCGCTTCGCCGCCTCTCTGACGGCGGCGAACGCCTCCGGCAGAACGTCCTCAAGCGTTTCACGCCCCTGCAGCCGCGCGCGGAGGCGGGGCGTCGTCTCACGGAGATCGGCGTCCGTAAGCGCGCCAAAGCGCGGCTCCAGCGCGTTGATCTCCTCGATGAGCGGGCTCATTCGTTTGATCGCCCGCTCAGTGCCGTCCCCAAGGATCTTGCGGAGTTTGCTAATCATTCTCGTTTTTCCCGCCAAGAACGGTTTCCAAAACGAACGTCATCACGGTCAGCCCCACGTGATTGCGGCGCAGATACGCCGCCCGCGGATCGGAGTCAAACCACTCCGGCAACTCCACAGTTCTGGGCATGGGGTGCAGGACAATCGCGTCCTGATTCAACGCCTGCTGAACCTGTTCCGTCAAAATGATCGGCCTGTTCTCTGAGCCTCGTTCCGTTTGGACCCGCGTCATGTACAGAATGTCCGTTGTCTTAAGGATACTCCGTGTGAGGGAATCGGTCTCTTCCAGCCGCGGCGCGTATCGCCGCACCGCCAGCCCGCCAAGGTCCGCCGGCAGGCGCAGCGCGGGGTCTGAGACCAGCGTGACCCGGTTGTCGTAGAGGGACAATGCCATGATGAGGCCATGGATCGTCCGGCTGTGAAGAATATCGCCCGTCATGGTGATGTTCAGGCCGGTGAGCCGGCCGAAACGCCTGTGGATCATCGCAAGGTCGATCAGCGTCTGGACGGGATGCTCACCCGCGCCGTTCCCGGCGTTGATCACCGGACAACTGCCGGCGGCGGTGGCAACGGCCATTGATTCCGGGTCCGGATGGCGCAGGACCAGCGCGGCGATGCCGTAGTCAGCCAGGACGCGGACGGTGTCCGTCAGGCTTTCACCTTTGCTGACGGAACTGGCCGCGACGTCCAGCGGCATGACGTCCAGACCGAGCGCCCGCGCCGCGATATGGAACCCCAGCCGCGTCCGCGTGCTTGGCTCATAGAAGGCCGTGGCGACGGCGCGGCCGTCCGGGCGCGGCGGTTCTGCGTCCGGCGCGGGCCGCCCCGCCAGTTCAGCCACCATATCCAGGAGTGATTCGGGCGGCGTCCCCTGCAGGGTGATGAATGATTCGCCCCTCGACAACATGCCGCGCCCCCCCGCCGTGGCCCGTGCCCGTCCGTCACCCGTCCCGCGTTAGGTCTGGAACATCTCTCCGACTGAGCGGTTGTAGTGGATGCGGCGGATCGCCTCTCCCAACAGAGGCGCGACGGAGACGACCTTGATTTCCATGCCGCTGATGCGCTTTTCCGCGATTGGCAGGGTGTCTGACACCACCAGTTGATCGATGGTGCTGTTCTGCAAGCGCTCACGGGAGAGGTTCGAGAGGACCGGATGGGTCACGGCTGCGGACACGGCGGACGCGCCGTGCGCCAACAGCGTCTCCGCGGCGGCAACCAGAGACCCGCCGGTGTCGACCTCATCATCGACGATGATCGCGTTCCGGCCGCTGACGTCTCCAATGACGGTGACGCTTTCCGCGCGGTCATTGTTGCCGATGCGCCGCTTTTCGATGATGGCGAGCGGCTCCCCCCACCGCTCTGCCACATCACGCGCCCGCTTGGTGCTGCCCACGTCCGGCGCGACGACGACGCCCGCGTTTCCGGCCAATTGCAGGTGATCAGCAAGGAGCGGGATGGCGGTGAGCTCGTCCACGGGGATGTTGAAGAAACCCTGAATCTGGCCCGCGTGCAGGTCGATTGTGAGGACGCGCTCCGCTCCGGCAACGGTGATGAGGTCCGCAAGAAGGCGCGCGCTGATGGGCACGCGGGGCTGATCCTTCTTGTCAGTCCGGCCGTAGGCGTAGTATGGGATGACAGCGGTGATGCGGCCGGCGGAGGCCCGCCTGGCGGCATCGACCATGATCAACAGCTCCATGATGTTGTGGTTCACGGGGCTGGAGAAGGGCTGAATCAGGAAGACATCGCGCCCTCTGATGTTCTCCCGAAAGCGCACAAAGATGTTCTCATTTGAGAACTGGAACACATCCGCCTCGCCGGGGCGGATGTTCAAATAGGCGCAGACGTCATTGGCGAGAGCATGGTGGGCGTTACCTGAAAAAATCCGCAGATCCGAGTTCTCGTTCACCCTAACCTCAAGCCGTGCTTTTCTACCCGCCTTCCCCCCGAAAGTATAGCATTGCGGCGGGGAGCCGCGCCCCGATTCTGCGCATCGTCATGGGCAGAGCGCCCTGCTCTGCTCAAGACGCGAAGGCGCTGTGCGATACTTTTTGAGAACGAACGGACACGATCTCCAGGGAGCCGCAATGGGAGCAACCGCAGTCATCGGAGCGCAGTGGGGCGATGAGGGCAAGGGCAAGGTCATTGACCTGCTTGCCGAGCAGGCGGACTATGTCGTCCGTTTTTCCGGCGGGAACAACGCCGGCCACACCGTGATCAATCACCTGGGTGAGTTCCGCCTGCATCTTGTCCCCGCCGGCATCTTTAACGCGCAGACCACATGCGTTATCGGCAACGGTGTTGCCATCGATCCCGATGTGCTGATCGGAGAGCTTGACCAGTTGGATGCCGCGGGCATCGACACGTCTCGCCTGCTGATCAGTGACCGCGCCCACATCGTTTTCCCCTACCACCGTCTGTTGGACAATCTTGAGGAGGCGCGGCTTGACGCGCAGGCCATCGGCACAACACGGCGCGGGATTGGCCCCGCGTTCACGGACAAAACGGCCCGGCGGGGTCTGCGCATGGGCGATCTGCTTGACCCGGACAGCCTGCGCGGCAAGCTGGCGGGCGCGATGGAGTACACCAACCTTGTCCTGCAGGGCGTCTATAACCACCAGCCCCTCTCCACCGATGATGTCTACGAGCAGTGCCGAAGATGGGCGGAGCGTCTGAGCGGCTTGATCTGCCAGACGGAATTGCTGATCAACCGCGCGCTGCAGGAGCGCAGAGAGGTGCTGCTGGAGGGAGCGCAGGGCACCCTGCTCGACCTCGATTTCGGCACCTATCCCTATGTGACGTCGTCTCATCCCGGCGCCAGCAGCGCCTATCAGGGCGCGGGGATCGGGCCAATCAGGATCGACCGCATCGTTGGGGTGTTCAAGGTCTACTGCACGCGCGTGGGCGGCGGATCCTTTCCCACCGAGCTGCACGATGCGAACGGCGAGCATATCCGAGAGGTGGCGCACGAATACGGCGTGACGACCGGCAGGCCACGCCGGATTGGGTGGTTCGATGCCCCAATGGCGCGGCTGTCCAACCTGGTCAACGGCTATACATCCGTCATCCTCACGCGGCTGGACGTCCTCGATCAGTTGGAGTCAATCAAGATATGCACCGGCTACAGGCTCGGCACGCAGACCCTGGAGTTCCCCCCCAGCAGCGCGGCGGACCTGGCGCAATGTATCCCTATCTATGAGGAACTGCCCGGATGGCGGGAACCCACAAGTGATTTCAGGCATGTGCAGGACCTGCCGGCCAACGCCCGCGCCTACATCGCCCGTCTGGAGGAACTCATACAGGCGCAGGTGAGCATGTTGTCCATTGGGCCGCGCCGGGATGAGAACATCATCGTCCGCCCTGCCCTGTAAACCGTGATTCCCCTTCACTCCAACGGCCGCACGGCGAACGCGGAGGCGGTGAAGGAGATTCGGCGCTACACCGGCAGATCGACCTCGTAGCGCTCCAGGGTTTCCTCGATGCGCGCGCGGGTCGCGTCATCCGCCTCCGTGAGCGGGAGGCGCGGACTACCGACGTCAAAGCCGATGGTGTTCAGCATGTGCTTGACGGGGATTGGATTTGAGACCAGGAACAGCGCGTCGATCAGCGGCAACAGCCGTCGATGAATCGCCGCGGCCTCATCCCGCGCGCCATCCAGAAAGGCGTAGATTTTGCGCTGTATCTGCTTGCCAACCAGATGAGACGCGACGCTGACGACGCCATAGCCGCCGACGGCCAGCGTCGGCAGCGTATCGGCGTCATTGCCGGACCAGACGTAGAAGCCGTCATTCGCCGTCTCAATGATGTGGGCAATCTGGGCGAGGTCGGCGCTCGCCTCCTTAACGCCAATGATGTTGTCGACATAGCTCAGGCGCGCGGTGGTCGCCGCGGTCATGTTCAGCGCCGTGCGGCTGGGCACGTTGTACAGGAGGCCGGGAATGCCGATGGCCTCCGCAATGGCGGCAAAGTGGCGGTACAGCGAATCCTGCGGGGGCTTGTTGTAATACGGAACCGTCATCAGGATGCCGTGCGCGCCCAGCCTCTCCGCCTCACGCGACAACTCAATGCTCTCCGCGGTGTTGTACGTGGTTGTTCCCGCGATGACATGCGCGTTATTTCGTTTGGCCACGTCCAACACGGTCGAATAGAGGCGCAGCTTTTCCTCTGCGGTGAGCGTGGGTCCCTCTCCGGTTGTTCCCGTCACGACCAACCCCTCTGTTCCGGAATCGATCAGAGCCTGCGCCAGCCGCGCCGCCTGCGCGTAGTCCACGGCGCCGTCGGAGTCGAAGGGCGTCACCATTGCCGTCAGCACTCTTCCAAAGGGCGCGCCGCCATTCCTGTTCATTGTCCCCCCTCCCTCCCCGTGGGGTTGCCGCCTGTTCGGATTCTAGTACGTTTTGCGCCGATTAGTAGGTTCTGCCGGCCGGCCGCGGCCCAAAGATGGCGGAGCCAAGCCGGACGATGGTCGCCCCCTCCTGAATTGCGGCCTCATAGTCGCCGGACATGCCCATGGAGAGGTGCGTTAGAGCCGCCCGCGGCTCCGTTTCCGCAAGCGTGTCTCTCACCTCACGCAGACGACGGAATCCGGGCCGGGCCGCCTCCGGGTCTCCCGCCATTGGCCCGACGGTCATCAGGCCGACGACGCGCAGGTTGGGAAGAGCCATGATACGGCGCGCATCATGCATAAAGGAGGGCAATCTGGCGTCATCACCGTCCAGTCCAAGTTTGAATCCGGCGCGTTCCCGCGCGCCGGTGAAATCGATCTCCAACAGAACGTCCACGGGTTTCTCTCTCCCGCTGATCCCCGCGCGCCGGCTGACGACCTGTGCAAGGCGCAGCGAGTCAACGGTGTCAATGGCGTCAAATACCTCGAGGGCGCGGTTGACCTTGTTCTGCTGCAGATGGCCGATCATGCGCCACTGCGGCGCGGGAAGACTCGCTTCAACGGTCAACTCATTCACAGCCCTGATCTTTGGGGCGGCCTCCTGGACCCAGTTCTCGCCGAACCGCAGCAGGCCGTGGCGGATTGCCGCCGCAATTCTCTGCGCGTCCACGCCCTTGGTGGCCCCGTGCAGATCGACCGAATCCGGGCTCCGGCCCGCCTCTTCGGCGATCCCGGCAATCGTGTGGCGCAATCGGGCAATGTTCGCCCCGATTGCGGCAGCCTCCCGTTCCGCGCTCTCGATTTCCTGCGCGCGCATCAGTCAGTGGGCCGTCGGCGCCGCTTTTGCCGTCAGCAGTTCCGCAATCTGGACCGTGTTTGTGGCGGCTCCCTTCCGAATGTTGTCAGAAACAATCCACATGGAGAGGCCGTTGTCCAGCGCAGTGTCCCGACGGATTCTCCCGACAAAGACCTCGTCCCTGCCCTGCGCGTCGATGGCCATGGGATACGTCCGGGTCGCAGGATCATCCGCCACGATGACGCCCGGCGCGGCTGCGAGAATGTCACGGGCCTCAGACGGGCTCATGGGATGCGTGAACTCGACGTGAGCTGCTTCGGAGTGCGCGTAGGCAACGGGTATCCGGACGCAGGTGGCGGAGACGGCGATCTCCGGCGCGTGCATGATCTTCTGGGTCTCACGCGCCATTTTGATCTCTTCCTTGGTGTAGTCGTCCTCCTCGAAGACGTCGATTTGCGGCAGGGCGTTGAACGCGATCTGGTGCGGGAATGCATCCGGCTCAGGATCGGCGCCGGCCAGAACCTCGCGGGACTGCTCCAGCATCTCCTCAAGCGCCCGCGCGCCCGCGCCGGAGGCGGACTGATACGTGTCAACGATGATCCGTCTGATTGGATTCTGCCGATGCAGCGGCCAGAGCGCGACGACCATCTGAATGGTTGAGCAGTTGGGATTGGCGATGATGCCGCGGTGGCGGGCCGCGTCCTCCGGGTTCACCTCAGGCACGACAAGCGGAACGTCCTCCTCCATGCGCCATGCGGATGAGTTATCGATGACAACGGTTCCGCGGGCCGCGGCTTCAGGCGCAAGCTGCCTGCTCACACCGCCGCCGGCGGAAAAAAGGGCGATGTCCACGTCCTCAAACGCCTCCGGCGCCGCCTCAATGACCTCAACGGATTCCCCAAGGGCGGTGAGCCGCGTGCCCGCCGATCTCGCGGATGCCATGAGCGTGAGCGAACGCAGCGGGAACGAACGCTCCTCCAGCAGGCTTATGAACGTCCGGCCAACGAGGCCGGTCCCGCCGACGATGGCGACGCGCGGATGGTTATTAGAGACGGTCATCGTCCTTCTCTCTATTCCGGCTGTTCCGGCCAGAGCAGCGCGCCGAGTCCGTACGTCAGTCCGGGGCGGCTGCGGACCGCCCGCGCCGCGAGGAGAACGCCGGGCATGTAGCTCTCCCTGTCGATGACATCGTGGCGGAGTGTGAGCGTCTCGCCCGGTCCGCCAAGGATCACCTGCTGATGGGCCATCAGGCCGGGCATCCGCACGGAGTGGACGGCCACGCCGCCAATATCGCCGCCGCGCACGCCCGCCACGTTCAGCGCCCGCGGCTCAGCGTTCTGAAACGCGCGCCCGCCCCGCGCGTCAAGCATCGCCCGGGCCGTTGCCATGGCGCTGCCGGACGGCGCATCCGCCTTGCCCGCATGGTGCATCTCAATGATCTCAGCATGGTCAAAGTGGCGGCCGGCCTCCGCAACGGCCCTTTCCAGCACCGCCGCTCCAAGACTGAAGTTCGGCCCAACCATGATGCCGATGCCTGATTCCGACGCAATGCGGCTCAGTCCGTCGCGGTCTGACGGGGAAAGCCCGCTTGTGCCGGTGACAAGATGAACTCCATGCCGGGCCGCGGCTGCCGCGAGCGGCACTACGGCGTCGCTCACGGAGAAATCAATCACCACGTCCGGGCAGGCGTCTTTCAGCAGTGAGTCGATGTCGTCATGTTCGCGGGCATCATCGACGCCGTTCGGCTGCAGCGCCCGCCTGCTCCGGCGGCTCATCGTTGCGACAAGGGCCATGTCCTCAGCCCGGTCGATGACGTGCGTCAGCACGCGGCCCATGCGGCCGGTTGCGCCGTGGACGGCTATCCGAATGGCAGAGGGAGCATCATCGTTCGCCATGGGGATGGTCCTCTGCGATCTTCAGGGAACGCACGGCCCTCGCCTCGAGTTTGTCCCGCTTTACATGCGGCGGCGGGGCTGTCGCTCACCCTCCGGCCGCCGGGGTGGGCGGTCGCCATCGGTCCTGCGCCGGGGCGGGCGGCCATTGCCATCGGAGCGCGGTCTGCGGTCACGGTCAAATCGGCGGTCTCCGCCGCCGGCTCTGTCCATGCGCGGCTCAAACGGCGTTCTACCGTCGGCGTTCTCCTCCGGCGCGTCGCCGGGATCAAGAAGCGCGCGGCGTGAGAGGCGGATACGCCCCGTTGGATCGATGTCCGTCACCAACACTTCAACCTCATCACCCACCTTGACGACGTCCTCCACGCTGCCGACACGGA
>JAAXGS010000039.1 GCA_012271225.1 Dehalococcoidia bacterium
GTGGGCATTACCGCCCGCGTGCTCGATGATCTGCGGAGACTCGATTCGCCCGAGGGGGTGACGATTCTCGGCGCGGCCGTCGTCGATGACGTCCTCGGCATCCTGATTCTGACCGTGGTGGTGGGCGTATCGGCCACGGGCTCGCTCGACGGGGGCGGGGGCGCGTTCGACTGGAGCGAGGTCGCCATTGTCGGCGCAAAGGCCGTTGGATTCTGGCTGGTGTTGACGATTGGCGGCATCTTCGCCGCGAAGCACATCGTGCGGGCGATAAACAGTGTCCGCGTGGAGGGCGCGGCGATTGCGCTGGTATTCGGCATCGCCCTCTTTGCCGCCGCGCTTGCGGAGATGTTCGGTCTGGCCATGATCATCGGCGCGTACTCCGTGGGCCTCGCGCTGTCCCAGACGCAGGTGCGCCATCAGCTGCACGCGCCGCTCAGCGGCCTCTACCATGCCCTGGTGCCAATCTTCTTTGTGGTGATGGGCATGATGGTTGACATTCCCGCCATGATTGGGGCGCTGGGGTTCGGCATCGTGGTTGTTGTGCTGGCCATCATCGGCAAGGTCGCGGGGTCCGGCGCGCCGGCGTACCTGACGGGCTTCAGCCGAATTGGCGCGTGGCGCGTGGGCGTGGGCATGGCGCCGCGCGGCGAAGTGGGCCTCATCATCGCCGGTATCGGGGTTTCACAGGGGTTGATCGGCGCTGATCTGTTCGGCGTGGCGATTCTGATGACCATTGCCACCACGCTCATCGCCCCCATCGCTCTGGTGCCCGCGTTTCGGAACAACGCCCCTGGCCTGCGCCGGAATATTTCAGCCCCTGCGACAGAGTGATTGGGCCGGCGCGACGCCGGCAATCGAGTCACGCCGCGCTTTTTGAACGCAGGCCGGGCGCTGCGGGAAATGCCACTCCTGCGCTTTGGATCACCACCGGTATGGATAACCCGTCCGCGCCTGCGCCTCTGTATGATGGTGAGGCGCGTCGACGTGCCCCTGTAGCTCAGTGGATAGAGCACCAGCCTCCGGAGCTGGGGGCCCGGGTTCGAGTCCCGGCAGGGGTACCAGAACGATCGGTTTGACCGCTCAGACGCCCAGAGTTGATCAGGCAGAGCCCTGCGCGGCGGCGCGGCGTCCGGCCTCGCGCAGTTGCGCGATGTCAACCTTCGTCATGGTGAGCAGAGCCTCCATGACGGCCTCCGGCGCGGGCGCCATCAACTCATCCATGGCCCGCGGAACCACCTGCCATGACACCCCGAATCTGTCCGTGAGCCAACCGCAGAATCCCTCCGTCCCGCCCTCCGCCAGCTTGTCCCAGTAGTGATCGATCTCCTCCTGTGAATCACAGGGAATAACGAACGACACCGCCGGCGTCATCTCGAACATCGAGCCGCCGTCCATCGCGCCGAACTTCAGGCCGTCAAGCTCAAACTCCACGAGCGCGCCGCCCTTGGTCGGGCCGGCCGGCATCTCGGACACAGCAAGGATCTTCGCGTTGGGAAAGACAGACACGTAATGCTCCGCCGCCTCTACGGCCGTGCCGTTAAACCACAGAAACGGACTGATCCGCGGCATCTCAACCGCCATGACGTCTCCTTTCACTACTCTCTGATCCACTCATTATCAGTGCATCAGCACTGCGCGTGAGCCTCAATCAGATGCGCGCAACGTTCGCCTCGGACAGACTCAGGCCGCCCGATGCCGGAACCGGCCATGAGTTGGGCGCGCGCCGTCAATCAGGCGGCAGATTCATCATCGGCGAACTCCTCGTCCTCATCCGTCTGGCTCAATATCAGTTCGCCTTTATCGATACGGCGCCTTGTTTCGGCCATCGCGGCGTTGATTTCGGCCTCGTCCGCCCAATGGATCGCCCCCGTGCGGAGAAACATGATCCCGGCGGCCGGACGCTGCCCGGTGGCGGCCTCGATTGCCCCCGCGTACACCCCAAGCTGCGTCAGATAGGTAGCCGCCTTCTGTTTCTCGCCGCCGTTCTCCACGCGATCCGTCTTGAAATCGATGACATGCCACCGCCCGTTGATTTGATACGCCAGATCAATGCTGCCGTGAACCGCAATGCCATCCCAGTTCCAGGAGAACGGCATCTCCGAGTATTTGCGCGTTGCCGGCGCGAGCAGCGCCGCGGCCAGGTCTGTCCCCTGAAAGCGATTCAGCATCTCGTCCACGTCCGCTGCCACCTTCTGCGTCTCGCTTTCGTCAAGCCGGCGCCCCGCGCGGCGCATGAGCGCCCGTATCTCCGGCCGTGTCCCGCCTTCCAGCCACTCCTGAATCGCTACGTGCGTGACGGTGCCCCGAACAAGGGCAAGCGGATCAGACACGCCAGCGCGTCCGCCGTCCCAATCATGCTGCTCCAGCGCGGTTGCGGGCGTGCTGGACCGGATGGGGATTGCGCCGCGCCGCCCAATGAGCGGAGCGTCCGCGGTCTGCTCCGCGCCCGCCGGCGGCACGGAAAACGCCCTGGTCTGCGGGCTGGCTGCGATAGTGCTGAGGTCCATGAGAGGCAACTCATAGTTGCGCACAATTGGCGCGAGCCCCGGCCTCCAAAACTCGGTCAGCCACGTACGCTTGTCGTCCGCCGCCTTTCCGCCACTGACGACAAGCAGGTCCGCGGCGCGGGTGGCGGCCACGTACAGCAGCCGTTTCTCCTCGGCGGCCTCCTCCTTTTCATCACGGTCGAGCAGATAGCTGTGCCAGGCCGGGCGTCTGCGCGGTTCCCGAATCTCCTCGACGTCCCGTTCCAGCGTGAGCGAGACGCCGGTTCCCGCGCGCCATGTCACGGTCTCCGCGCGGCCGCCGGAGGACCGCGCGCCGCCGGCATCAGCGAGAAAGACGATGGGAAACTCAAGGCCCTTGGCGGCATGAATGGAGAGGATGCGCACGGCATCGCCCGCGTCCAAGGCGGCCTGCGGCGCGCGCGCCGCAAGATCGTCCCGCAGCGTCCTCACGTGCTCAACAAACTGGTCAAGCGACTGCTCGCCCAGGGCGCGCGCCATGCCGACGAATTGCCGAATGTTGGCGAGAACCTGATCGCCGCCCCGCAGCGGCGCCCACGATGCCTCGTACTGCGTCAGCGTCAGCGCGCGTTCCAGCACCTGCTCCGGCGCGGCCGTCCGCGCCTCCTCACGCAGGCGCTCAAGGACGGCGGCGGCGCGTTGGCACCGCGACCGCGTCTCCGGCAGCACGCCATCCGGCGGGTTTTTTAAAGCATCCACGATTCGGCCTGGACGCCCGTCGTCTAGTGAGGCGTTAGAAGCGTTCAGCATCGGCTCTCGGCCTCGTGTCAACGTCAGGATCGACTGATCATCGATGGCGAAGAACGGCGAGCGGAGCACCCCGATCAACGCGATCTCATTGTCGGATTCCGCCAGCCATTCCAGAAGATTCATCAGATCGATGATCTCCTGACGCCTGAGAAAGTCGCCGCCCGCCGCGGTTCGGTGGGAAATACCATGCCTCTCCAGCGCGAGTTCATAGTCATCCACATGAATCAGGCTCCGCAGCAGAATGACGATATCGGCCTCACAGGCAGGACGATAGGAATTGGCCGCGCTGTCCCAAACAGGGAAGCGGCTGTGAAGGATGCCCCGAATCCTCTGCGCGATATGATCGGCCTCCACTTCCCTTTGGTGCGTCTCAATGCTGCGGTCCCTCTTTCTATCAGGCCGCACGGCGTGCTCGCGCGGGACCATGATCGTCTCCACGGCTACGGCCTCAGGCAGCGCCGGCCGGCGCGCCGTCATGGGCTCCATCCGCGCCTCATAATCCTCACGGGCATCACCAAAAACATCGGCCATCACGTCATTGATGGCGCAGATCAGCGCGTCGTGCGCGCGGAATGACTCAGTCAGCGAGACAACTGCCCCGCCGGATTCTTCGAGCTCGTTCTTCAGGCGGGTCAGGTTGCTGACGTCGCTCCCTCGAAAGCGGTAGATCGACTGCTTAACATCGCCGACAAAGAACCGCTCCGGGGCGTCGGATTCCGCGTCATGCCCGTCCGGACGCCGCGTCAACAGCTCGAGGAGTTCGAACTGTGTCGGATTGAGGTCCTGCGCCTCATCCACCAGCACGTGCTTGAAACGGGAGCGATAGCGGGCCGCTGTGTCGCGCGAGGACTGCAGCAGGTCAATCGCCCTGATCTCCAGGTCCAGATAATCGAGCGCCGCCAACTCTCTCTTGCGGGACTCATACCGCGCGGACGCCTCCGCGAAGAGATCGAGCAGGGATTCCAGCACGGGCAGTGAGTCGTCATCGACGTCATTCCACAGGAACGGCTCAATTTCCTCGTAGGCGCCGCCCACCAGTTTGACAACGGGACGGACAACCTTGGGGTCTTCTGTCCACGCCTTCTTGCCGCCTCTATTCCCAGGCTTCTTGGCAAAAGGGATTTCGTCGACTCTCCGCAGGCGATCTAGAAGGTCATCCGTGTCACCGGCCAGCGGATCTCTAAGGATGGCTGTGACTTCGTTGACGATGTCCGCCAGCTTATCGGGGATGCCCGGGATGGCGGTATCCTCAAGCCATTGACAACATTGCGCCAGTTCCGAGCGCCGCGACTCGACAAGCGCGTGGACGTGCGCAACCAGGGCGGGCCTGATGCGAGCCTCCCATTCCGCGGGCCCGGCTCCGCCCTGCGCGGCACGCGCCAGTCCAATTTCATTGCGGCGCTTGAGCATCATGCGCAGCGCGCGCTCCATCTCATGGATTCCGCCCTCCAACAGGGCTTTCAGTCCCGGCCCCTGCCCGGCCGCCGCCGCCTCAACGGCATCCCGGCACGCTGCGAGGACCTCCTTGTCGGCCTCGTCCTCGCTGAGCACGGACGCGGCGGGGTCGATTCCCGCCTCAACGGGGTTGTCCCGCAACAGCTGCAGGCACAGTGAATGGATGGTGCCGATGATCGCGTTGTCCAGCCGATCAACGCGGGCCTCGAGGTTCGGACGGGCCGTCACCGCCTGCCGCACGCGCTCGCGCATCTCCGCGGCGGCGGCGTCTGTGAACGTCACGGCGACGATCTGCTCGACATCGAAGTTCTCAAGCAGGGAGAGGTAGCGCTCAACCAGCACGCGGGTTTTGCCGCTGCCCGCCCCGGCCATCACGAGCACATCGCCTCCCCGCGCGCGCACGCCCTTTTCCTGTTGAGGAGTCAGCGTCATGGCGTCTTCGATCGGCTGAACGGATTCACGCGGCACACGCGCCTGAACTCGCAGTTTGGCGGACAGGTGGGAACCTGGGGGTAGACGCGAAAATCACCCTGCGCCACGCCATCGCGCACATCCCCGGCGAGTTTAACGACCCTCTCCATGGCCTCAACGGCATCATCGTTGCGGGTATCGATCCACCATGACGTTTTGGCGGCGCCGGGCGCCGGGAGTCTTGCATACGCCGCCCGGATGTCCTTGTCCTTCGCCCGCGGATCCTGCCGCAGAATGTAGGCGTAGAGAGGCAGCTGTAACGAGCGTCCGTCATGTACGGCCTTCTGGCTGGGCGCCCACCCGGTCTTGTAGTCAATAACCCGCAGGTATTCCGGTTCTTCGTCGATGCGGTCGATTCTGGCGACCACGCGCATGGGCGGTTTCGTTGGCAGTGTCCCTCTGAGCTTCCCCTCTGTGGACAGCACGCGCGCGCCCTCATGCGGAGAATCAAGCCTCGCCTGATTGCTGATCAGGGCGCGGATCAGGTCGCGCTGCCGCGGCCACCTCACGTGCCAGAGCGCGGCGCGGCCGAAGCCATGTTCCTGCGGCGCGGCATCCCATATCTGCTTTCCCTCAGTGTCGACGCGCGAGAGCACGTCGGGAAGCGTTTCAGGCGTGAGCGCCAGGCCTTTCTCGACAAGCGGCCTGACGGCCTCCTCCAGGATTTTGTGAATGACAATGCCGCGGATGGCGGCGTCCGCATCCTCCGCCTCTTCCGTAAGTTCACTGAGCTTAAGGGCGTATCCACCAAAGTACTGAAACCCGCAGGTCAGATAGGACTCCAGACTGGTCGCGCTCCACTCCACCTGCCCGTCCGTCAACTCCGGCGGCATCAGCCCGGCGGTGAGGTCTCCCTCATACGGGCCCATGAACCGGAATGACCGTCGGGTCTGCTCCACAACCGCCGCGACGCGAACGGTCTCCCATGAATCGCCGTCAGGGGACGCGGCCGGCGGGGGCCGCAGGGCGGACTCGCTCAGCCAGCCCCGCGCGCAGGCAATCGCAACCTCACGGTGTGACGCGGCAGCCTCCGTCCACAGGCCGTCCCATTCGCCAAAGGGCTCCCTCTCTGTCTCTGCCCGGGTATACACCCACGCAGCCGGAGCCGGGCGGCCGCGAGCATCAATGCGATACCGCCATAGAGCCGTGGTATCGTCAGCGCGGGACGTGACGGACTCCCACAACTCGCTCTCCGTTGAGCGCGGCGGCGGGGGCAACGCCAGGCCCGCGTCGGCAAGCGCGCTCCTCATCTGTTCGTCCAGCAACTCCCCGGAACGCCGCCCGGCGGGGAACTCGCCCTCCGACAGCCCGCCGATCGCCACAAAGCGGAATCGCAGCCCGTGCAGCGTGTGCATTGGCGCAAGCAGCACACCGCCCGGAGTTCGCCTCATCAGCACCGGCATGTCCAGACGCCGATTCAGCCGCTCCAGAAAGTCCGTCAGGGACTCCTCCTGTTGATCCGCCTCCGGGCCTGACGGGGGCGCAGCGAGTTCCGTCAGATATTCACGGAGTTTCTCAGCGCAGAACGTCGTTTCCTCGTCGATGCCCGTTTGGCGCAGCCACGGCCTCTGGCCAAACAGCGCCTCAGTGATGCGCTGGGCATGCCGCGCGGACTGCTCCTCCTCCGGCGGTTCCAGCAAACGGTCGATGTCCCGCAGCGCGGCGAGCAGTCTGTTATCTCCTCGTCTCGGCAGTTCCGCGGCGACTCGCTCCAGGTCCTCACGCCCCGCCCAGACCTGCGACTCCCGCGCCCTTCGGCCAAGCTGCTCAACGTCATTCAGCGTCAGGCTCCAGCGGCTGAGGTCAAGGAAGCCGGCGCGCAGGACGGCGCGGACATCCTTCACGCGCCAACCGTTCTGCGCAATTCCGAGTAAACGCCGCAGCCACACGCCAAGCGGGGTATCGCTCAACCGCGCGCCCGCCGCCGGATCCAGCGGAATCTCGTACTCCTCAAATATGCGGCGCATCAGGCTCAGATACGGCGTCACCCGGCGAAATGTCACGGCGCAATCGGACGGTTTCAGTTCCGGATGCTCGCTCATCAACCGCTTGATTCCGCGCGCGATCTCCCGCGCGTGCTGCTCCACAGAGGATGCTTCACCCTTGATGACGGCGGGTGTCTCCGGCGGGGCAGCCGCTGTCAGCGCGGTCTCTGAAGCATGGGGGAGCGCGTCACGCAGTCGGGCGTAGTCAAACCGGGACCGTTCGGTTGCGTCGGGATCAAACGTCACGGTGATGTCGGCGCGTCCGGCAAGAGAGGCGAGCAGCCGGATCTCCCCTCTGGTGAACCGCTGGAAACCGTCAACCATCACGACCGCCGGGATTTTCGAGCCCTGAACCGCCGCTGCCGCACGCTGATGGATTTGTAGTGGATGGATCAGTCCCTGCTGCCGCAGTTCCGCCAGATATGCGGAGTAGATGGACGCCAACGCCCGCGCGCGCTCAGACCCCGTGCGGGCGGCCGCCGCGCGCAGCCCTGCATCATCAATCTCCTCGTCAAGAAGGCCGGTGATTGCCGTTGAGATCGACGTCACAAAGCCGGCCGTTCCGGCAATGGGAGCAAAGTACGCGGCCGGCCCGCGCCGCGCGGCCAACCGGCGCGCAACGCGCGCCAGCAGGTCCGTCGCCTGCCCTCCGCTCAATATCGGATGGTCCTTCACAAGCGTGCGGCTGAGCGTCGGGAGGGTCTCGACGCGCAGCCTCAGCGCGACGCCGCACTCCGCGACCAGTCGCCGACGCAGCTGATCGGCGTGGCGGACAGTGGGCGCCAGAACGAGCGCCTCCGCGAAGGGATCGCTGCGGTAGAGTTCGGCGAGACGCGCAACGATCTCGCCGGTTTTGCCGGCGCCCGCTCCGCCCGTGATGATCTCCGCTCCGGTCATGCCGCATTGTACGCGGCATGCAGGGCAAAGAACAAGTGTTCCTTCGCCTCTCTGGCGGCTGTCCCATTGCCTGCCGTCACGAGTGCTACCATCGATAGACGCGCCGCCCACGCCGTCGCAATCTGATGAGTGGAGACCAGCCCATGACCATCCCGGAGGAGCACATCACCCACGTGGTGCAGGCGATGAGCAGCGCAACCATCTCCTGTCCGGAGTGCAAGACCCGGATTCGATACGGCGACTACGAATGTCCGCGGTGTGGCCATGATATCGAGGACCAACTCCGCGCATGGGCCGCGTGGCTGCTTGATCCCCTGCAGCGCTGAGCAGTCAATACGGCCAGTCGGATTTCATCATCATATCCGTATGTATCGATTTGCTTTCCCCTTTTGAGACAGTGGTTTACAGTGCATTCATTGACAGATCAGCAGGATTCGTGACAGGGAGAGGGAAATCAGGTGAATGCGAACAGGAACGTCCCGCTAACGATTGCCGCCACGGCTGCGCTCGTCCTCGCGATCATCGCGGGCGGCGTGACCTGGTTCTCGCAGCAGGGAGCCATCAGCAACCTGGAGGGTGACATCACGACCCTCGAGGGTCAGGTGAACGACTACGCGGCCATTGCCGCATTCGGCGGGGGCGTCAACGCAAAGTTCATGCCCGCCGAGGACGGCACCCTGATCCACGCCATGGATGAGGTCTTCTCCTTCAGCACGGAATACGCGCTGTGCCGGGTCGACACCAACTTCACCGATTTTGTCATGCCAAC